>NZ_JAJCGR010000045.1:0-22083 GCF_020553125.1 Blautia sp. MSK20_18 | reverse complement strand
TGCAGTACCGTAAGGTGTTTGCCAATGCAGTAGTGGGAGAAGCAAGAATCCCCCTGCTTTAGCTGTGGGGAGTGTCAAAATAGCGTTAAGGAAAACATATCAGAATATTATTCAGCTGCTGACATGGAGTTGATACAGCGAAATATAAACGTGTTTTGAATGGACAGCAGCGATCATCAAGAGGAGTTATTATGACGATCAACATACCACAAAAAGCAGAACAGATCCTGCGTACTCTCAATGAAGCCGGCTATGAGGCTTATGTAGTCGGCGGCTGCGTCCGGGATTCCATCCTGGACCGGGTGCCTGGGGACTGGGATATCACTACCTCCGCACTTCCGGAGCAGGTGAAGGAGCTTTTTCACAGAACTGTAGATACGGGGATCCAGCATGGAACAGTAACTGTAATGATGGGCAAAGAGGGCTTTGAGGTGACAACCTACCGTGTAGACGGAGAATATCATGACGGTCGCCACCCGGATGCCGTGACTTTTACCAGAAGTCTTGAGGAAGATCTGAAGCGAAGAGATTTTACCATCAACGCCATGGCTTATCATCCGGAGCATGGACTGGTGGATCTGTTTGGCGGAATGGAGGATATCAATAGGAAGATCATCCGTTGTGTTGGTGATCCGGTAGAACGTTTTACAGAGGATGCCCTTCGGATGCTCCGTGCAGTGCGTTTTTCCGCACAGCTTGGATTTACCGTGGAGGAAAATACGAAGGCTGCCCTTACAAAAATGTCCGGAAATCTGGAACATGTAAGTGCAGAACGTATCCAGACAGAGCTTGTAAAGCTTCTGGTATCCGATCATCCGGATTACCTCCGGACAGCCTGGGAGACAGGCCTTACCCGGGAATTTCTTCCGGAATTTGATGCCTGTATGGAAACAGCGCAGAATACCCCCCATCACTGCTGCAGCGTAGGCGAGCACATCCTGAAAAGCCTTACGGAGATCGAGAATGACAGGCTTCTTCGTATCACCATGCTTCTTCATGACATTGCCAAGCCGGTTGTAAAAAAGACAGATGAGAATGGAAGAGACCACTTTAAGACTCACGGACCGGTAGGCGAAAAGCTGGCAGGAAAGATCCTGCGCCGTCTGAAATTTGATAATGTAACGATCCGAAATACCTGTCGTCTGATCCGGTATCATGATCTTCGTCCCACTCCGGACGCCGAGGATGTGCGGAGAGCTGTGAATCTTATCGGAGAAGGGCTTTTTCCACTGTATCTGAAAGTGCAGAAGGCAGATCTTTTATCCCAGAGTACTTACAGGAGGGAGGAGAAGCTGGCACGGTTAAGCGGTGTGACGGAAGCTTATCATGGGATCCTTGAAAGAGGTGAATGTACATCTCTGAAAACCCTGGCAGTTTCCGGAAAAGATCTTATAAAGGCAGGACATCCGGCCGGACCAGCACTGGGAGCACTGCTCGAAAGACTTCTTGACTGTGTGCTGAAAGATCCAACCCTTAATACAAAAGAAAAACTTCTTGAAACAGCAGAAAAAGACAGCATAAAAACCGAATAGAATAACAAAAATCCCCTCTGCATAAAATAGAACGTAAAATAAGGCAGGGGGGAACTTTTTTGTATGATTATGGGTTGAGCGTGCTGGAGCAGTATGGGCTTACAGCTTCATTCTCCGGCAGGGTGCGGGGGGCACTTCTGTGCCGGACAGAAAAAGGTCCGGTGATACTCCGGGAATTTCATGGCTCGGAAAAAAAGCTTTCCATGCAGCAGCAGCTTCTTGAAAAAATGAAAGAACAGAACTGTCTTGTGGACGCCTATCTCAGAAACAGGGAAGGCGTACTGGTAAGCAGGGACAAAGATTCTGTTCCATATACTGCACAGATCTGGTTTGAGGGACGGGAATGTGACACGAGATCCGAAAACGATATTTTAAAAAGCATCCGGACTCTGGCACAGATCCACAAGATCATGCAGCTTCCTGTGGAAATGGATTATGCGGGAAGAAATCTGCAGGAAGAATATATTCGGCATAATCAGGAAATGAAAAAAATACGCCGTTTTATCCGAAAAAAAGGAGCGGTCAATTATTTTGAGAAAGATTATCTGAAAAGCGTGGAATGGTTTCTGCAAAAAGGAGAAGAAGCGGCAGCTATGCTGGAAACCACGGATTATAAAAATCTGCGGCAGCAGTCTCTTCAAAGCGGCAGTATCTGTCATGGCGAATATAATCAGCATAATGTGCTGATACTTGGGAAAAACACAGCGGTGACGAATTTCAGTCACTGGAGCTTTGATGTGCAGATGGCAGATCTGTACCGCTTTATGCGGAAAATCCTGGAGAAATACAGTTGGGATCTGCACCTCGCGCAGAAGATGCTTTCTGCATATGATTCCGTACGGCCGCTCTCGGAGTCTGAGTGGCAGAACCTGAGAGTCCGGTTCTGTTATCCGGAAAAATACTGGAAACTGGCAAACCATTATTATACACATAACAAGGCTGTGATCTCCGGAAAAAATGTGGAAAAGCTGAGAACCCTGATCCATCAGAAAAAACAGTGGGAGGAATTTTCAAAACAGTGCTTCAGGTAGTAATGATTCTGAATGTGACAAAAACAAAACTTCCCTTTTTCTGAAAATTGTTATATAATATTAAGTATCTTATATAAAGAAACAGGGAGGTATTTTGGAACATGGATTATAAAGAAATCTATAATCAGTGGCTTGAAAACCCATACTTCGATGAGGCAACAAAAGAAGAACTGAAAGCGATCAAAGACGACGAAAATGAGATCAAAGAGCGTTTTTATATGGATCTTGAGTTTGGTACGGCAGGCCTGCGTGGTATCATCGGCGCAGGTACCAACCGTATGAATATTTATGTGGTAAGAAGAGCGACCCAGGGGCTTGCCAATTATATTGCCAAGGTTGACAAGAAATCCCAGGGAGTTGCTATCGCATATGATTCCCGTCATATGTCACCGGAGTTTGCCCAGGAAGCAGCACTTTGCCTGGCAGCAAACGGGATCAAGGCTTATATCTTTGAGACACTTCGTCCGACACCGGAGCTTTCCTTTGCAGTACGTCATCTGGGCTGTGTGGCAGGTATCAACGTAACAGCCAGCCACAATCCTCCGGAATACAACGGATACAAGGTTTACTGGGAGGACGGCGCGCAGATCACACCACCTCATGATTCCGGTATCATGGGCGAGGTAAAGGCGATCTCCGACTGGAATACCGTAAAGACCATGGACAAGGAAGACGCAGTAAAGGCAGGACTTTTCGAAGTGATCGGACAGGCTGTCGATGATGCTTACATGGCAGAGCTTAAGAAACAGATCATCCATATGGATGCAATCCAGGCAGAGGGCAGGAACCTGAAGATCGTTTACACACCTCTTCACGGAACCGGCAATATCCCGGCCAGAAGGATCCTTAAAGAGCTTGGATTTGAGAATGTATATGTAGTACCGGAGCAGGAGCTTCCGAACGGGGATTTCCCGACAGTCAGCTATCCGAACCCGGAGGCAGCAGAGGCATTTGAGCTTGGCCTGAAGCTTGCGAAGGAAGTGGATGCAGACATCGTACTTGCCACAGACCCGGATGCAGACCGTCTTGGCGTCCGCGTAAAGGATAAAAACGGAGAGTATCATGATCTTACCGGTAACATGTCCGGATGCCTTCTTGCAAACTATGAGCTGAGCCAGAGAAAGGCTGTAAACGGAAGCCTTCCGGAGGACGGAGCTCTTGTAAAGACTATCGTTACAACAAACCTGGCAGATGCCATTGCCAAGGGATACAACGTGAATCTTATTGAAGTACTTACCGGATTCAAATACATCGGACAGCAGATCCTCGGATTTGAGAACAGTGGCAAGGGTACATATCTTTTCGGATTTGAGGAGAGCTACGGTTGCCTGATCGGAACCTATGCAAGAGACAAGGATGCCATTGTTGCTACCATGGCACTTTGCGAAGCTGCTGCTTACTATAAGACACAGGGCAAGACTCTCTGGGATGCAATGATCGATATGTATGAGGAGTTCGGTTACTATAAGGATGCCATTCAGGCAGTTACCATGAAGGGTATCGAGGGTCTTCAGAAGATCCAGGAGATCATGACAACACTTCGTCAGAATCCGCCTGCTGAGTTTGCCGGACATAAGGTGACTGCTGTACGTGACTACAAGCTGGATGAGATCACAGATCTTGCAACAGGTGAGAAGAAGCCGACAGGACTTCCGAATTCCAATGTTCTCTACTATGAGCTTACCGATGATGCATGGGTTTGCGTAAGACCGTCCGGAACAGAGCCTAAGGTTAAATTCTATTATGGCGTTAAGGGAACATCTCTTGCAGATGCAGACGAGAAATCCGATGCAATGGGCAAGGCTGTTCTTGAAATGGTTGATTCCATGAAATGATAAAATGGTCACATTCCGCCTGTAATATGCGAAAAACCTTGACATTATAAGCCAAAAGCGGTATATATATAAAGCAAAGTCAAAAATAAGAGAACATCAATTATAGGAGGAAACACCATGAATAAAACAGAGTTAGTGGCAGCAATGGCGAAAGACACCAATCTTTCCAAGAAAGATGTAGAAGCTGTTCTGAAATCTTTTATCGATGTTGTAACAGATGAACTGAAAAAAGGCGAGAAGATTCAGCTGGTTGGATTTGGAACTTTCGAAGTAAGCACAAGAGCTGCAAGAGAGGGAAGAAATCCTCAGACTGGTGAGACCATGACGATCGAGGCTTCCAAGTCTCCGAAGTTCAAAGCAGGAAAAGCTTTAAAGGACGTTGTCAACGGTAAATAATCTGTTGGTTCAGAGTGATAACGGCAGGGGAAACCGGTTTTTGGTTTCCCCTGCTTTTTTAGGAGGAAAAATTATGCGTCTTGATAAATATCTGAAAGTATCCAGACTGATCAAACGCCGTACGGTGGCAAATGAAGCCTGCGATGCAGGAAGAGTTCTGGTCAATGACAAGCCGGCCAAGGCTTCTGTACAGGTAAAGACCGGTGACACTGTGGAGATCCAGTTTGGAAGCCGTAATGTAAAGGTTGAAGTCCTGGAAGTTAAGGAAACGGTAAAAAAGGATGAGGTGGAAAGCATGTTCCGCTATATCTGATGCAGGGACAGCTGCCGTTTGGGCGTGATGGTCTATTCCGGATGGATTTTTCATAAAATAAAAGAGAAATCATCCCCAGGGAGGTATGGATTGGACGAGAAGAAACCGGCAGCATTTCACAGTCTGATGCTGGAGCGGCAGAAAGGCGGCACCATAACGGGAATCCGGGAGGTGATCTCTTTCGATGAAAAAGAAATACTGCTGCATACAGAGGAAGGAAAGTTATCCATAAAAGGCGAAGGACTTCATGTAAAACATCTTGATCTGAAAAGCGGGCAGCTTAGCTTGGAGGGAAAAATCGACAGTCTTACCTATCTTGGCAGGAAAAAGGACAAAAAAGAAGGATCCCTTTTAAAAAGACTGTTCCATTAAAGCTAAAATGACAGCAAACCGGTTGATATTTTTTTGAAGAAGTTGTAAAATTTGGATGTATAAGCTCGTAAAAGGTAAAGAGATCAGATTGTGTAAAAAAGGAGCAGCAGATTGAAAAATCCAAAAAATGGAAAAGAAAAAAAACGGATCGGATATAATTATCTTGGCATGGCGGGGATCATGGTGATCGCACTGGTGTTGCTGGGAAGCCTTATGCTGCAGAGTAAGACTCTGGAACGGCGCAGGGATTATTATGATTCCAAAGCTACAGCACTGGAGAAGTCCATTGAAAGTGAGAAGGAACGTACCAAGGAGATCGAAGCAGAGAAAGAACATATGAAGACCGACGAATATGTGGAAGAGGCGGCTCGTGAGAAGCTGGGACTTGTGAAAGACAACGAGATCGTGTTTCAGGAAGAAAAATAGCTGAAAATCAAAGGTTTCGACGAAATTTTTTTTGACATTTTCGTGCGGCTTTGACAGATATTTCAGGGATCTTCCTTTATAATGTTCAGTCAGTGAAGGTTATAAGGGGAGGGGAAAATATGCAGGAATGGATCATTGCCATGCTCGTAGTCAGCATACTGCTGATACTCCGGGACATGGCAAAAACTGTCTTTTCGGGAAAAACGAAGGAAAAAGAAGAAATGCTGCCGCTTTGTGAAAGCCATCCCCAGAAGGAAAAAGTGGAACGGTATGCAGCATCCTTCCGGAAGCTTGCGGATACATTCTACGGAATGCCTTACCGTAAGGAATTTTTGAGCGGAGGACAGCTGAACCGTATCATATCGGACACCAGTGCGGCTGTATGTTCCAGATGTTATCAGAGAGAGATCTGCTGGGGAGAGCGTGCCGGGGAAACCATGCGGGGCAGTGAGAATATGATCCGTACCATGGAGGAAGGCAATGAAGAAAGCATCCAGAGAGCACGCAGTGAATGGATGGGAGCATGTGGCCGTTCCGCCCAGTATTTTCAGGTCCTGAATGAGGGATTTCGTGAAGAAAGGCAGAATCTCGTGTGGGATAACCGGATGATCGAAAGCCGGCTTGCAGTTGCACAGCAGCTGACGGAAATCTCGAGGATCATGGATCATATGGCAGAAGAGCTGTATGATATCATGCCGGCAGATCCGCAGTTTCAGGAAGATCTGAAAAAGGCTCTTCGTAAAAAGCATGTACTTGTAAAGAATGTCTGGGTCATGGATAAGATCGAAGGAAGACGGCAGATATTTCTGAATCTGAGAGCCAGGAGCGGACAGTGTGTTTCCATGACAGAGATCGCACAGATCCTGTCCAGGATCTGCGGAAGCCCCATGACGCCGGACGCCGACAGCCGCAGTATTGTAAATGGAGATTTTCGTATGGTCCATTTTGTGGAGGATGTCAGTTATCAGATGCTTTACGGAGTAGCGCGGCTTACAAGAGAAGCGGAAAAGGTTTCCGGAGACAATTATATCTGTCGTCAGGAAGAGGATGGCAGGTTTTTTCTCTGTCTGTCTGATGGGATGGGTTCCGGAATAGAAGCGTTTAAAGAAAGCGAGATCGTGGTAGAACTTCTGGAACAGTTTCTGGAATCCGGCTTTTCTCAGGAAACAGCTGCCAGAATGGTGAATTCCGCACTGCTATTGAAAGGACGGGAAGGGATGTTTTCTACTGTTGATATCTGTGCGGTGGATCTTTATACCGGGATCTGTGATTTTCTGAAAGCAGGGGCGTCTTCCACATTTATTAAAAGAGATCACTGGGTGGAATCCATTGCTTCGGAAAATCTTGCAGCAGGCTTGGTCCAGCAGCTGGATTTTGATACTGCCTCAAGGAAGCTTTATCATGGAGATTATCTGATCATGATGACAGATGGAGTTCTGGATGCACTTCCTACAGAACGGGAAGAGGAAACCATGAAGGAGATCATTATGGATGTCCGGGAAAAAGAGCCCAGGGAGATGGGACGGGGAATACTGGAAAGGGTCCTGGGATACAGTGATTATCATGCCAGGGATGATATGACAGTAGTTGTGGCAGGATTGTGGAAAAAATAGAGTATTTTTGGTTACAGGAGAAAAAATGATCACACGTGTAAGAAAATATATCAGAGACAATCGGATGCTGAAAGCAGAGGATATGGTTGTGGCAGGGGTTTCCGGAGGGGCGGATTCCATAGCAATGCTTCATATTTTGAAAAGTCTTCAGAAAGAGATCGGTTTTTTCATGGAAGTGGTTCATGTCCATCATGGGATCCGGGGGCAGGAGGCGGACCGGGATGAGCAGTTTGTGGAAAAAATCTGCCGGGATTGGGGAATCCCTTTCCGGTCCAGGCATTATCCGGTTCCGGAGCTTTCCGGAAAGTGGAAGCTGGGAGAAGAAGAAACCGGAAGGATCGTGCGAAAACAGGCGTTTCAGGAGGAAAAAAAGAGACTTGGTTTTTCCGGAGAACAGTCGAAAAAGAACGGACAGTTCCGGGTTGCGCTGGCACATAATCGCAACGATCTGGCAGAGACTATGCTGCATCATCTGGCAAGGGGAACCGGTATCCGGGGACTTTCCGGGATACAGGCGGTAAATGGTGAGATCATCCGGCCGGTTTTGTGTTTAGAACGGAAGGAGATCGTCAATTATCTGAAAGAGAGAGGTATTTCCTATATCACAGACAGCAGCAATCTTTCAGATGACTATACAAGAAACCGGATCCGTAACCATATTCTTCCGGCTATGGAACAGAAGATCAATGCAAAAGCGGTGGAGCATATGGCAGAAACCGCACGGGTTCTGGCAGAGGCAGATTCGTATCTTCAGAAAAAGGGAAGGGAGCTTCTGGCAGGCTGCCGGAAAGAAAATGGCTATCTTCTGGATGAAAAATTTTTTGCACAGGATCCTATCCTTCAGGAATATGCGGTGATGGAGGCGTTTGAGATACTGTCAGGAAAACGTAAGGACTTTACATCTCTTCATGTGGACCAGGTCCTTTCGCTTCAAAAAAAAGAAAACGGTCGTTATATCAACCTTCCGGAATCGCTGCGGGTAATACGACAGTACGGAGGGGTATGTCTGAAAAAGAACTCTGCATCAGACAGAGAGAACGATGCTTCCACTGAAAAAAAAGTATCGGCAGGTCTCAGAGAAATGTCTATGGAGCTTCCGGTACCTGGAATTCTGGAAAGTCCTTTCGGAGTTTTTGAGTCGAAAATTTTTTCTTATAAGAAACAGAAGATTGAAGAAAAAAAGTATACGAAATGGTTTGATTATGATAAAATAAAAAATAGTCCATGCGTTCGGACCAGAAGACAGGGAGATTATCTTACTGTAAACAGTGAAGGCGGAAGAAAGAAGCTGAACCGGATCTTTATTGATGAGAAGATTCCGGCGGAGATGAGAGACAGGCTTCCGGTTGTTGCGGTAGGATCTGAGATACTCTGGATCCCGGGAGGACGTATGAACGAGAAGTATAAGATCACTTCCACTACAGGGAGAGTGTTAGAATTACATTACCAAGGAGGAGCTTTAGCATGAGCGAAAAAATCAGGGTTTTACTCAGTGAAGAAGAGGTAGATGCCCGTATCCAGGAAGTTGCAGATATGATCAACAAGGATTATGACGGAAAAGATGTACACATGATCTGCGTTCTGAAAGGCGGCGTTTTCTTTATGTGTGAGCTTGCCAAGAGGATCACACGCCCGGTAACACTGGATTTCATGTCTGTGTCCAGTTACGGTGATGATACGAAATCCAGCGGTGTTGTAAAGATCGTCAAGGATCTGGATCAACCACTGGACGGGAAAGATGTTCTGATCGTAGAGGATATCATTGATTCAGGCAGAACCTTAAGCTATCTGCTGCGTATCCTGAAGGGCAGACATCCGGCAAGCATCAGACTCTGTACACTTCTTGACAAACCGGAGAGACGTGTGACAGATGTAGAGGTAGATTACTGCTGCTTCAATATTCCGGACGAGTTTGTAGTAGGATACGGACTTGATTATGCCCAGAAATACAGAAACCTTCCTTACATCGGAGTAGTGGAGCTTCAGGACTGAAAGGAGATTTAACCAAGTGAGCAAGCATTCAGGTAAGATAGGCCTGTACCTTCTGCTTATTGTGGCACTGATCGCAGGATATCTGTATCTCAATGACCAGGTATCTACCCAGGGCAGCTACACAATGGGCCAGCTGGAAAAGGCTCTGGAAGAAGACAAAGTGACGGATGCGGTGATCCATCAGAACAGAGAAGTGCCCACCGGTTATGTAACAGCAAACATTGTTTCAGATGGTCAGAAGACAGTCTACGTAACCGATGTAAAGGAAGCGGAGGCGCTTCTTGAAGAACATGATATCGATCCGACGATCCGCAATGTACCCAAGGACAGCTCCATGATCGGAACAGTACTTCCGGTAGTGCTTACCGGCGCGATCCTTATCTTTTTCTTTATGATGATGAACCGGCAGATGTCCGGAGGCGGCGGAAGCAATGCGAAGATGATGAATTTCGGAAAAAGCAGAGCCAGGATGTCGTCCCCTGATGATAAGAAGGTAACGTTCAAGGATGTTGCAGGTCTTCAGGAGGAGAAGGAGGATCTGGAGGAAGTGGTGGATTTCCTGAAATCCCCACAGAAGTATACCAAGGTAGGTGCCAGGATCCCGAAAGGAGTGATCCTTGTGGGCCCTCCGGGAACAGGTAAAACTCTTCTCGCGAAGGCAGTTGCAGGAGAGGCCGGAGTTCCGTTTTTCTCCATTTCCGGATCCGATTTCGTGGAGATGTTTGTTGGTGTCGGTGCTTCCCGTGTACGAGATCTTTTTGAAGAGGGCAAGCATCATGCACCGTGCATCATCTTTATTGATGAGATCGATGCGGTAGCCCGTCAGAGAGGAACCGGTATGGGCGGCGGCCACGATGAGAGAGAGCAGACGTTGAACCAGCTTCTTGTAGAGATGGATGGTTTTGGAGTAAATGAAGGAATCATCGTAATGGCAGCGACCAACCGTGTGGATATTCTGGATCCTGCGATCCTCCGTCCGGGACGATTTGACCGTAAAGTCGGTGTGGGACGCCCGGATGTTAAGGGCAGAGAAGAGATCCTTATGGTCCATGCCAAGGACAAACCGCTGGGAGATGATGTGGATCTTCGCCAGATCGCCCAGACAACCGCAGGATTTACAGGCGCAGATCTGGAGAACCTTCTTAACGAAGCTGCCATTGATGCTGCAAAAGAGGGCCGTCCTTATATCATGCAGAAGGATATCAAGAAAGCATTCATCAAGGTCGGGATCGGTGCAGAAAAGAAGAGCAAGGTCATCTCTGATAAAGAGAAAAAGATCACAGCTTATCATGAAGCAGGCCATGCGATCCTGTTCCATGTACTTCCTCATATGGATCCGGTATACACCATTTCCATTATCCCTACGGGAATGGGAGCTGCCGGCTACACCATGCCGCTGCCGGATAATGATGAGATGTTTAATACAAAGAACAAAATGCTGGAGGATATCACCACGCTTCTTGGCGGACGTGTGGCGGAGGAGATCATCTTCGGAGATATCACCACCGGTGCTTCCAATGATATCAAACGTGCCACAGAGACTGCACGCTCTATGGTAATGAAATACGGTATGTCTGAAAAAATCGGTCTGATCGCTTACGGCAACGATGACGATGAGGTATTTATCGGCCGTGATCTGGCACATACCAGAGGCTACAGTGAGGAAGTGGCAAGAGAGATCGATGGGGAGATTTCCCGTATCATCCGTGAGTGCCATGAGAATGCAGAGAGCATTATCCGTGAGAATATCGGCGTTCTTCACAGCTGTGCGGCCCTTCTTCTCGAGAAGGAAAAGATACATCGTGAAGAGTTTGAAGCACTTTTTACAACAGAAAAAGAAGAGGTTGCAAAAACAAACGAATAAAATGCACAAAAAAAAATATTGAATTTTGTGAACTTTGTGCACACTTTTTGGTGGACACATGGTACTATAAATACCGTAAAAACCCCCCAATACATTATATAGTTTTTGCTACACCCCATAAGAAGAAATACCTTCTCCAAAAAAGGCAGCTTAACCAGCTGCCTTTTTTACTGCCCAAAAATAAAGACGGATTACGGAGAAAACAGATATATATGCTTACGGGATGGAAAAAATTAAGATAATATATTTAAAAACATGGTACTAAAAACGGAATGAGGAAGATAGAATGTTATATGAAAGCATGGAGACTGCAAAGAAGATGCGGTATATACTCAATATGAGTCCGGTATTAAATAAAGACGCAATGTTCAGTGACGGGACGGAATATTACCGTACACCTGTGGAGCCGCGGGAAGGTGATACAGTTACGATCCGTTTTCGTACCCAGAGAAATAACGTGGACAACGTCTGTCTTGTGCATGACGGAGAATATCTGGAAATGAAGCGGGAAAAAACTTCCGGAAGCTTTGATTATTATACTGCACAGATCGTAATGGGAAAAGATCTTGTACGATATTACTTTGAGATCCATTCAGGACTTGTTACCTGTTATTATGATACAAATGGTGTAAGCACCAGACATGAGGAAAGGACAGAATTTGAGATCTATCCCGGATATCATGTGCCTGAGTGGCTGAAGGGTGCTGTGATGTATCAGATTTATGTGGATCGTTTCTGTAACGGAGATCCTTCCAATGATGTGGAAACAGGGGAATATTTCTATATCGGGGACACTTCCGTAAAAGTGGATAACTGGGAAAAGGTTCCGGCTGTGATGGGTGTCCGGGAATTTTATGGCGGCGATCTTCAGGGAGTTATGGATAAGCTGGATTATCTTCAGGAGCTTGGAGTAGATGTGATCTATCTGAATCCGGTCTTTGTCTCTCCCAGCAACCATAAGTATGACTGTCAGGATTACGATCATATCGATCCGCATATCGGAAGGATCGTAGCGGACTGTGATGGTCTGTTAAGTCCCGGAGACAGTGATAACAGTCATGCCCTTAAGTATATCCGCCGTGTGACCGATAAACGGAATTTGGAGGCCAGTAATAAGCTTTTTCAGGAGCTTGTGGAGGAAATTCACAGAAGAGGGATGAAAGTGATCCTGGATGGGGTATTTAACCATTGCGGATCCTTTAATAAATGGATGGACAGGGAACGGATCTATGAAAATCAGGAAGGCTACGAGAAGGGGGCTTATGTTTCGGCGGACAGCCCTTATCGTTCTTTCTTCTGCTTCCAGGATCAGAACCGCTGGCCCTATAATCCAACCTACGACGGCTGGTGGACCCATGATACCCTGCCAAAGCTGAACTACGAAGAATCTGAGGAGCTTTGCCGGACGATCCTTGATGTGGGCAGAAAATGGGTTTCGCCGCCGTATAACGTAGACGGCTGGAGACTGGATGTAGCTGCAGATCTGGGCCACAGCAATGATTTTAACCATCACTTCTGGAAAGAGTTCCGGAGGACAGTAAAAGAAGCCAATCCTGAAGCAGTGATCCTTGCAGAACACTACGGAAATCCGGAAAGCTGGCTTCGCGGCGATGAGTGGGATACGGTTATGAACTATGACGCTTTTATGGAGCCTGTAACCTGGTTCCTGACCGGAATGGAGAAGCACAGTGATGAGTACCGGGAGGACCTTTATGGCAACAGTGAGGCCTTTATCGGGGCGATGAAGCATCATATGCAGTCTTTGCATATGGGAGCGCTTTATGGAGCCATGAATGAGCTTTCAAACCATGACCATTCCAGATTTTTGACAAGGACCAATCACAGAGTAGGAAGGCTTTCCTACGCAGGCGCAGAGGCAGCATCTGCAGGCATCAATCCTGCCATCATGAGAGAGGCTGTTGTGATCCAGATGACGTGGCCTGGTTCGCCTACGGTATATTACGGGGATGAGGCCGGCGTCTGCGGCTTTACAGATCCGGATAACCGCAGAACTTATCCCTGGGGAAAAGAAGACCAGGAGATGCTGGACTTTCATAAACGCATGATCTGCATACACAAGGCATATCCGATTCTTGCAAAGGGTTCCCTGGAATTTCTGTGGAACGATCATCAGGGCTTGAGCTATGGTCGTTTTTCTGATTCTGAACAGATCATAGTGATCCTTAATAATCAGGATCAGGAGAGAGACATAAGGGTAACAGCCTGGAAAACCGGTGTAAGCCGGAAAGAAGCAACGGCTTTTCAGCGCCTGATGCTTTCTTCCGGAGAGGGTTATACGGAAATGCCGGAAGAATATATTGCAGATGCAGGGATTCTTCAGGTGAAGATGCCTGCATACGGAGCGATGGTGCTTCACCACAGGGCGAGGGATAAATACAAATGATGCACGAGTAAGGCAGAGAAAAAAAGCCAATCTGTTCTTCCATTAGGAAGCAGATTGGCTTTTTGCATTGTGTTTTATGAGTTATTCTTCTGTAACGTGTTCCAGACCCTGATTCATGATGGTTGCCACATGGCTGTCTGCCAGGGAGTAGTAAATGGTTTTTCCGTCTCTTCGAAATTTGACCAGTGACATCTGCTTCAGTACCCGGAGCTGATGGGAAATGGCACTCTGGGTCATGGAAAGACGATCGGCAATATCCTGAACACAGAGCTCTTCCACAGAAAGTACGTACAGGATACGGATCCTGGTAGGATCACCGAAAACCTTGAACAGGTCGGCAAGCCGGTACAGTGTATCATCATTGATCGGGTAATCTATATGTGTTTTCTTCATTTGCGTATCCTCCAAACTGTTAACTTCTATTGTAGCTGAAAAAAACGCACCGGTCAAATTCTTTTCTGCATCACTGGGGAGTTGTATGGATGCACAGGGATCCGCTGCAGGATATCTGCCCTGCAGAACGGAGCTTATTTTTTATACAGGATACGAATGGAATTCAGCACGCAGATCATGGCAACGCCAGTGTCTGCAAATACGGCCATCCACATGTTGGCATGTCCGGCAAGACCAAGGATCATAACTGCGATCTTGATCACCAGGGCAAATATTACGTTCTGCCATGCAATACGGTTTGTGCTTCGTGCAATGGCGATAGACTGAGGGATCGCATCTACATTGGAATTCATAAATACGGCATCTGCGGCTTCAATGGCAGCGTCTGCACCGCTTCCCATGGCAGCACCTACATCAGCACCTGCAAGAACAGGAGCGTCGTTGATACCGTCACCGACAAACATAACCGTTCCATGTGCCTGGCGGACCTTTTTCAGGGCATTGAGCTTATCCTCCGGAAGAAGCTTTGCATAGATCTCATCGATCCCGGCATCTTTTCCTACAGCCTGTGCACTGTCTTCGGAGTCTCCAGTGAGCATAACGGTGTGGAGACCAAGCTTTTTCAGAGAAGCAATGGCTTCCTTTGCGTCAGGTTTGATGGTATCGGAGATCAGCATATATCCTGCGAAGGTTCCGTTTACTGCCATAAATACTTCAGAACCGTAAGCGGCTTCCTTTAATTCTCCGATTGTAACTCCGAATTTATCCATCAGCTTGCGATTTCCGCAGAGAACTTTTCCCTCCGGCATTTCCGCAACGATCCCGTGACCGGAAATTTCTTCCAGGGAGATCGGTTTTTCAAATTGGATCTCACGTCCCTTTGCGGCAGCAACGATGCTGTTTGCAATAGGATGTGTGGAGTTCTGTTCACAGCCTGCACACATGGAAAGGAGTTCATTTTCCGTGTATTTACCGGTGGCAACAATCTTCTGAAGCTGGAAGTTACCCTCTGTGATAGTACCGGTCTTATCCATGATCACAGCGCCGAGCTTACTTAATCCTTCGATGGAAAGGCCACCCTTGAAAAGGATACCCTTTTTAGAACCGGCACCGATCCCGGAGAAGAAGGCCAGCGGGATACTAAGTACAAGAGCACAAGGGCAGCTCATTACCAGGAAAGTAATGGCTGTGTAGATCCAGTAATGCCAGTTTCCGGTAACAAGGGATGGGAGTATGGCAGTTGCCACTGCGATTCCTACAACACAAGGAGTATAAACCCTGGCAAAACGTGTGATAAAGCGGTCGATCTTCGGTTTGCTTGCTGCCGCGTTTTCTACGGAATCCAGAATACGAGTGACCATGGATTCTTCCAGAGGTTTTTCCACGCGGATCTTAAGCTGTCCGGAGGTATTGACGCAACCAGAAGTGATCTCATCACCTTCATTTACAGCAACCGGTACAGGTTCTCCTGTGATCGGAGAAGTGTCGATACGGCTGTTTCCCTCAATTACGATACCATCAAGAGGGATGCGGTCTCCGGGACGGACCAGAAGAATGTCTCCGATCTGAGCCTCTTCAGAGGGAATTACCTGGATATCATCGCCTGTGACCAGGTTTACAACTTCCGGACGAAGGTCTACGGCATCCATGATCTGCCCGCGGCTTCGTTCAACGGCTTTTTCCTCAAAAAGCTCGCCGATGCGGTAAAAGAGCATAACGCCTACGGCCTCAGCAGAATCATTGATGGCAAAAGCGGCAAGTGTTGCAATGCTCATGAGAAAGTTTTCGTCAAAAATCTGTCCGTGAGAGATGTTTTTGGCAGCTTTTACAACGATAATACCCCCAAGCGCCAGGTATGCGATCACAAATACAGGAAGAGTGGCACTGGTACCAAAGCCTTTGTGTTCCATGATCTCTCCGGCAACGAAGAGTACTGCACCGATGATAATACAGATGATATCTATGTTTTCCTTGGAGAAAAATTTCTTCTTGGAAGCGGTTGTGTGAGTCACTGTTTTTGGGGACTGAGCCTTTGGCTTCGGATCCTTTTCTTTTACAAGAACTTCGGATTCAATGGATGTACAGATCTTACGGATCTGATCCAGGTATCGATCCGGATTCTTTGCAGTTAAGCGAAGCTGTTTTGTTGCAAAAGTGATGGTTGCTTCGGAAATGCCTTCAAGGTTTGCAATTTGTTCCTCCATTTTGGAAGCGCAGTGAGCGCAGCCTAGATTCTCCAGAAGATAGGTCTTGGTTGTTGTGTCAGTGGAAGCTGCCGGAGCTGGATTTCTCGGAACAACTTTAACTTCAGACTCAATGGATGTGCAGATCTTGCGGATCTGCGGAAGCAGAGCGTCTGGATCTGCAGCCCCTAAGCGAAGCTGTTTTGTTGCAAAAGTAATGGTAGCGCTTTCGACGCCTTCAAGAGCCTGGATCCGTTCCTCCATTTTGGAAGCACAGTGAGCGCAGCCGAGGTTCTCCAGAATGTAGACACGCTTTGCGGTGAGAGCATTGTGGGAGTGACCGTGGTGCTCATGATCTCCGCAACCACAACCACAGTGCTCGTCATGGTGGTGAAGGTGCTCGTGTTCATGATGTTCATGTTTATGATCTTCACAACCACAGCTGCAGTGCTCGTCATGGTGATGATGCTCGTGTTCATGATGTTCATGTTTATGATCTTCACAACCACAGCCGCAGTGCTCGTCATGGTGATGATGATGCTCATGTTCATGATGTTCGTGCTTGTGATCCTCGCAGCCACAACCACAGTGCTCGTCATGGTGGTGAAGGTGCTCGTGAGCATGATGTTCGTGCTCGTGATCCTCGCAACCACAACCACAGTGCTCGTCATGGTTGTGAAGGTGCTCGTGAGCATGATGTTCGTGCTCATGGTCCCCGCAGCCACAGCCGCAGTGCTCGTCATGGTTGTGAAGGTGCTCGTGAGCATGATGTTCGTGCTCGTGATCCTCGCAGCCACAGCCGCAGTGCTCGTCATGGTTGTGAAGGTGCTCGTGTTCATGATGTTCATGTTTATGATCCTCACAACCACAGCCGCAGTGCTCATGGTGGTGATGATGCTCATGATCGTGATGTTCTTCATGCTCATCATGGCTGTGATGCGCATGCTCGTGACCGCAGCCGCAGGAATCTGCGGACTTCATGGAATCTTTCTTTAATTTTTTTTCCATATGAACTCTCCTTGCTGATTCGTTTGTTTTTTTATATGAATATATGAATTAATGTTCATATGACTATTTAATCATATATGAAAATCTTTGTCAACAGCTTTTCAAAGAACGGATCAAAGAAAAGTAAAATTTATTGCAAAAGAAATATAGAAAATATTAATATATTCTGAAAAAATAATCTATTTTATTATTTTTATTTAACATGTTATAATTTCAACAAGTAAAGAAAGAAAGGTAGCAACATGTACAGTATCGACTTAAACAGTGACATGGGTGAGAGCTTTGGCGCATATAAGCTTGGCGGCGATGAAGAGATCATCAAATATGTCACAACAGCAAATGTTGCATATGGCTGGCATGCAGGTGATCCGATGGTAATGGATAAGGTAGTCCGCATGGCAAAGGAACGTGGCGTTATGGTTGGAGCCCATCCTGGATATCCGGATCTTCTTGGCTTTGGACGAAGAAAGATGGTTCTCTCTCATGATGAAGTTAAGAATTATGTCAGATACCAGATCGGAGCACTGGCTGCATTTACCAAGAGCTACGGAATGAAGCTTCAGCATGTCGCTCCTCATGGAGCAATGGGGAATGGCTGCCAGTATGACGAGGATATTTCCACAGCGATCTGTGAGGCAATCTGCGAGTATGACAAAGATCTGATCGTTTATTACTGTGCAGGAGCAGTTCTTGGTGATATCGCTGAGAGCAAGGGACTTCGCACAGCATCTGAGATTTTTGCAGATCGTGCATACATGGATGATCTTTCTCTTGTAAATTGTTAAAAGAATTATATTGTTATATGATTTCGGAAGTGATATACTTAAACATAAGGAAAATCGTGTGAAATTACAGTTTGCTTTTTGCACGGTTTCTTTTATATATGATAGTTAGTTAAAACTAACAATAAAACGATGTGAAAGTACTTTTGATTATACAGAAAGGAATACATAATGCTAATGAATGTTTTTGAAGGTATACTGATTCCATTTGTTGGAACAACGCTAGGTGCAGCATGCGTGTTTTTTATGAGAAAAACACTTAGCAAGTTACTGCAACGTGCACTTGCAGGGTTTGCAGCAGGTATAATGGTTGCTGCTTCAATCTGGAGTCTTCTGATTCCGGCAATTGAACAATCTAAGAATATGGGAACTTTATCGTTTGTTCCGGCAGTTGTTGGGTTCTGGATTGGTATATTGTTTTTACTCGCACTTGATCATTTGATTCCACATCTTCATGTTGGAAGTGATCAGACAGAGGGACCGAAAAGCAAACTTGGCCGTACTACGATGATGGTGTTGGCAGTTACATTACATAATATCCCTGAAGGTATGGCAGTTGGTGTAATGTATGTAGGATTTCTTGCTGAAAATGCACAGATTACAGCAACAAGTGCACTTGCTTTATCACTTGGAATTGCTATCCAGAATTTTCCAGAAGGAGCGATTATATCCATGCCGCTTAGGGCAGAGGGTGAAAGTAAGAGAAAGGCATTTCTGGGAGGTGTACTTTCAGGAGTCGTTGAACCGATTGGAGCAGTAATGACGATTCTTGTCGCACAGCTGGTAATCCCGGCATTACCATATTTACTCAGCTTTGCAGCAGGAGCTATGTTATATGTCGTGGTTGAAGAACTAATTCCGGAAATGTCTCAGGGACAGCACTCGAATATCGGTACGCTTTTCTTTGCACTTGGATTTAGTTTGATGATGATCTTGGATGTGGCACTGGGGTAAGAGGAGAGGAAAGATTCTTATGAGAATATTGATTTATGGTGCTGGTGTGATTGGATCCTTGTATGCGGCTTTATTTGCAGAAGCCGGTTATGATACAAATATTTATGCCAGAGGTAAAAGACTTGAGGCTTTAAGAAATAATGGATTGAAATATAAGAAAAATCAGGAAGTAATAAAGGCAGAGATTAGGATTCTTGGAGAACTACCAAACGATGATATTTATGATTTTGTCTTGCTTACTGTCCGGGAAAACCAGCTGTATGAAGCACTTACTGAATTGAAAAATAATAAAAGTAATACGATTGTTACAATGATAAATTCACTGGACAGTTACAATAAATGGGAAGACATTGTCGGAAAAGGAAGAATATTACCGGCTTTTCCAGGAGCAGGCGGAAGTATAAATGATGATGGTATCCTTGATGCAGCACTTACTCCAAGGTTGATTCAGCCAACAACATTTGCAGAAATATCAGGAAATAAATCCGAAAGAACTAAGCAGTTTTCAGAGATATTGAGGCATGCTCATATACCATACCAGAAAGTAACGGATATGCATCTATGGCAGCTTTGTCATCTTGCTATGGTGGTACCGATTGCAGATGCGTATTATGAATCAGACGATCCGGAGAAAGTGGGAAAAGAATGGAAAATCATGAGGAAAACAGCAGAAAGGCTGAAAAGAAATTTTAATTTTTGGCGAAAACAAAAGGGTAAACTGTCACCATGGAAAATGAATATTTTTCGCTTTTTACCATTGTCATTTCTGACGATTATGCTGGCAGTTACATTTGGAAGCAGTTTTGGAGATAAATTTATGTATCAACATGCTATGAAGGCACCAGATGAAATGAGGGAATTGCATAAGCAGTTTTATGCTTATATGAAAAAAATGAAGAAATGCGGATGCAAGGCGAAAAAGGTACAGTGATTGGAGAAAAAAGCATGAAAAATGAAGAATATAAAAAATTGTCAATTAAAGAGTTTACAAAAGCAGCAGGAAGATATGAAAGTAACCATGCTGGCATTTACGAAATGTGCAAGAAAGATTATCCGGATATTCTGGAAGAATTAGAGAAGGAGCCATTTAGAGATTTATTAGATGCAGGCTGTGGGCCTGCTCCAATGATTTCTTTATTAGCAGAAAAACATCCAGACCGGCATTATACAGGACTGGATCTGACTCCTGCTATGATTGAACAGGCAAAAAAGAAAAATATTCCAAATGCAACATTTGTTGTAGGAGACTGTGAGAACTTTCCTTTTGAAAAGGATTCATTTGATGCAATTATTTGTTCTATGAGCTTCCATCATTATCCGGATCCACAGGCATTTTTTGACAGTGTGAAAAGATGTCTTCGCCCAAATGGAAGATTGATACTGAGAGATGTGACCAGTGACAATAAAGTATTGGTATGGCTAATGAATACATTGGAAATGCCGTTGGCAAATATATGCGGACATGGAGATGTCCAAGTGCCAACAAGAGATGTGGTCATAAAATGTTGCAAAAAAGCAGGATTAAAAGTAGAAAAATTTGAAATTCGTAAAGGTATGCGAATGCATTGTGTTGTGAGAAAACCTATGGGAAAGGCGATAGGAAATGAAAGATAAGTATCTTAGGGAAACACGAATGGTTGATTTTTCTAATCCGGCAATTCAAAAACTTATTCAAAATATGAAATGGAAGGAAATGGGTGAATTTGAAAGGATTAAGGCAATCTACAACTATGTAAGAGATGATGTTTTATTTGGATATAATATTGATGACGGAATTTCAGCTTCAAAAGTACTTGCAGATGGTTATGGACAATGTAATACAAAAGGAACTTTATTTATGGCACTTTTACGTGCCTGCAATATTCCATGCAGAGTACATGGTTTTACGATTGATAAAAGATTGCAGAAAGGGGCTATGACCGGGTTTGTTTACCGTAATGCTCCAAAAAGTATTTTCCATAGCTGGGTAGAAATTAATTTCGAAAATCAGTGGTACGAACTGGAAGCTTTCATTTTGGATAAAACCTACATAAAGAAGTTACAGGAACAAAATTCGGAATGTACAGGTGCATTTTGCGGTTATGGAGTAGCAGTCAAGGATTTCAGAAATCTCATTATTGAGTTTGATAGGAACAATACTTATATTCAGAGCGAGGGAATCAATCAGGATTTTGGTGTTTATGATTGTCCAGATGAACTGTTGAGGGAACATCATCAAGAAATTTCAGCCTTTAAAGCATTTGCTTATAGACATATTGGAAGACACCTCATGAATCGTAATGTCAGGAAGATTAGAGAACGATAGTTTTAAGCTTTTAGAATTAAAATTAAATTTGGAAGGTAATATGGCAGACAAAATACAAAATGCTTATGAAACATCAAAAAATATATATGACGATGTTCTTACGCAAAGAAATATTTTCAGCAAACTGTATATTAAGTTATTTTGGAGTGGCACGGATGATAATGATATAGCACGAAAAGTTTTATCATATGTTCCTGATGACTTTTCAGGAAAGCTTCTTGATGTTCCGGTTGGAACTGCTGTATTTACGGAAAACAAATGGAGCTCTCTGAAAAATGCACATATTACTTGTATTGATTACAGCATGGATATGCTTGAACAAGCCAGAAAAAGACTTGGTAGTCATGCGCATATCAAATGTATTCAGGGGGATGTGGGAAACCTGCAAATGGAGAATGAATCTGTTGATACCGTTGTCAGTATGAATGGTTTTCATGCATTTCTTGATAAGCAAAAAGCATTTCATGAAATATGGCGTGTTTTGAAACCAGGCGGCGATTTCATTGCCTGTTTTTATCCAATGCGTCGTAAAACCCCTTGCTTCAGTTATGGGGATATAAGACGCGTCCATCGAATTTATGCAAGTAATTGAAGATGGACAAAATAGTAATTGTATTAACTAATGAACTATAGTATAATATAAATATGAACACAACATATAAATCAAACAACAATGTCGT
>NZ_JAJCGR010000044.1:0-22512 GCF_020553125.1 Blautia sp. MSK20_18 | reverse complement strand
ATGCGGAAGTGTCGGAACTGGCAGACGAGCAAGACTAAGGATCTTGTGAGCATTGCGCTCGTGTGGGTTCAAGTCCCATCTTCCGCATGACTTTAAGGCAGAGCTGTGAATCGCAGCTCTGTTTTTGGCTATATGAAAGTAAATTATTGCATGCCTGCACTGGTGAGAAGCTGAAATGGGAAGATCTGCGTGATATATTTGTATTCGTTTCATATACAATAGGATAATTTTGGACATCTTAAGGGCTGATCAGACCGTAACTCCAATATTTTTTGAATTATTTTTTCAGAAAAGAGGAATTTGTGGTTTTGTGTAGAATATAATTAACAGAGGGTATTTTGTCGCCGCTGTTTGTCAGACTGTGGAGGAAATGCTTATGAACATCAGAGAGAGCATGGAACAGAGAGAACGGGAGCTTTTGAGTCCTTATGCTTCTCACAGCGCAGATACCAGAGGCCGGGAGCACCCGGAAGAGGAATGCGATGTGCGGACAACGTATCAGAGAGACAGAGACAGGATCCTTCATTGTAAGGCTTTTCGCCGTATGAAGGATAAAACACAGGTGTTTCTGGCACCACAGGGAGATCATTACCGTACCAGGCTGACACATACACTGGAGGTATCGCAGATCGCCCGGACTATTGCCAAGGCACTTCGCTTAAATGAAGATCTGGTGGAAGCGATCGCTCTGGGACATGATCTGGGGCATACGCCTTTTGGACATGCAGGAGAGAGAGCGCTGGATCAGGTACATCCGGGTGGCTTTGCACACTATAGGCAGAGCGTCCGGGTCGTGGAAGTACTGGAGAAGAACGGAAACGGGCTGAACCTTACCTGGGAAGTCCGCAATGGGATCATGAATCACCGCACCAGCGGAAATCCTTTCACACTGGAAGGACAGGTGGTACGTTTTTCTGACAAGATTGCCTATATCCACCATGATATGGACGATGCCCAGCGGGCAGGGATCATCACAGAAGATGATATTCCTGTCACAATGAGAACTTTTCTGGGCTATACCACGAGAGAACGGCTGAATACTTTCGTACATAATATTATAGAGAACAGTATGGGGAAAGACAGCATCTCCATGTCGCCGGATGTTTTTGAGGCGATGATGGAGCTTCGGGCGCTGATGTTCCGGAATGTCTATGAGAATCCGGTTGCCAGGAAGGAAGAGGATAAAGTGATCCAGATGCTGAGTGAACTGTACGGATATTATACTGACCATCCGGAGGCAATGTCCCGGGAATACAGGGAATTGGTGGAATACCGGGGAGTACCTAAGGAACAGGCAGTATGTGATTATATTTCGGGAATGACGGATCAGTATTCCATGGAGAAATTCAGGGAGATCTATATACCGAGAGCCTGGGAGGTCTATTAAATGGAAAAGAGGGATAAGCATGCGTTATTCAGATGACATCATAGAAGAAGTCCGAATGAAAAATGACATTGTAGACGTGATATCCCAGTATGTGAAACTGACACGGAGGGGGAGTTCCTATTTTGGGCTGTGTCCCTTCCATAATGAGAAGACCCCTTCCTTTTCCGTAACACCATCCAAGCAGATGTATTACTGCTTTGGCTGCGGGGCAGGAGGAAACGTATACAATTTTATCATGGAATATGAGAATTACTCGTTTGGTGAGGCGCTGTCACATCTGGCTGACCGGGCAGGGGTAGAGCTTCCGAAGATCGAGTATTCCAGAGAAGCCAGAGAAAAAGCAGAACAGAGAGCAAATCTTCTGGAGATCAACAAGCTGGCAGCACAGTACTTTTATTATCAGCTCCGGAGAGAAGGCGGAAAGACGGCTTACGGATATCTGACAGGAAGAGGTCTTTCCGAGGAAACCATCCGTAAATTCGGTCTTGGATATTCGGATAAGTATAGTGATGATCTGTACAAATATCTTAAGGGTAAGGGCTACAGTGATGAACTTCTCCGGGAATCCGGCCTGTTCAATGTAGATGAGCGGCGAGGCATGTATGATAAGTTCTGGAACCGTGTGATCTTCCCGATCATGGATGTAAACAACCGGGTCATTGGTTTCGGAGGTCGTGTCATGGGAGACGGCAAGCCCAAGTACCTGAATTCACCGGAGACGAAGATCTTTGATAAGAGCCGGAATCTTTACGGGCTGAATGTGGCCAGGACCACCAGGAAGAATTATCTGATCCTCTGTGAGGGATATATGGATGTGATCGCCATGCATCAGGCAGGCTTTACCAATGCAGTGGCGTCGCTTGGAACTGCACTGACCTCCGGACATGCAAGTCTTGTGAAACGTTACACCAAGGAAGTCCTGCTTCTTTATGACAGTGACGGTGCAGGGATCCGGGCGGCACTTCGTGCAATCCCGATCCTGCGGGAGGCGGGAGTCACGTCCAGGGTAGTAAGCCTGAAGCCCTGGAAGGATCCGGATGAGTTTATCAAGAATGAAGGGGCGGAGGCTTTTGAAAAGCGTCTGGACCAGGCTATGGACAGCTTTATGTTCCGGGTACATATTGCGGAACAGGAATTTGCCATGGATGCACCCCAGGGACAGAATCAGTTTTTTGAGCGGTGTGCCGGGATGCTTCTGGAGCTTTCCGATGAACTGGAGAGGAATCTTTATATAGAAGCCATCGTAAAGGAATATGGCCGCTATGGAGTGGGCACGGAGGATATCCGGAAAAGGGTCAACACGCTGGCTCTGAAGGGGACGCCTGCAGAGAAACGGATCCAGCCAAAGTCCGGGACTCCGGAAACAAAGAAAAAGGAATCCGCCGCAGACAAAGCACAGAAGCTGATGCTGACCTGGCTTGTAAATTATCCGGGTATTTTTGAACAGGTGGAAAAATACATTTCCCCTTCCGATTTTGTGGTACCGCTGTATAAAGAGGTAGCCCAGATGCTGTTTGAACAGCATAAGGAGGGAGAGACCAATCCGGGAAAGCTTCTCAACGCCTTTACAGACAGTGAGGAGCAGCGGGAGGTGGCATCTCTTTTTAACGCCACCATTCATCTGGAAAACGAAGGAGAACAGCAGAGGGCTTTTTCCGATGCGCTGCTGCGGATCAAGGAAGAAAGCCTCAAAGAAAAAAACCGTACCTGGGACCCGTCAGACATGGCCGGGCTTCAGGAACTGATAAAAGCAAAAAAAGAACTGGAAGACCTTGGAAGAAAGAGGCAGCAGCTGCATATTTCTTTCAATTAAGGATAAAATATAAACACTATATGGAGGTATAGAGCACCTATGGAAATGAATATGGCAAAATTCAGCGAGAAACTTGTAGAGCTTCTTGAACTTGCAAAAAAGAAAAAGAATGTGCTGGAATATCAGGAGATCAGCGACTTTTTCAAGGACTCTCCACTGGAAGTGGATCAGATGGAGAAGGTTTTTGACTTCCTGGAGGCCAGCGGTGTGGACGTTCTCCGTATCACAGAAAACAGCGGTGACGAACTCCTCCTTGATAACGATATGGATATGGATGGGATGGAAGATGAAGAAGAGGTAGAGCTTGATAAGATCGACCTCTCTGTACCGGAAGGTGTCAGCATCGAGGATCCGGTCCGTATGTACCTGAAAGAAATCGGTAAAGTCAGTCTGTTAAGTGCAGATGAGGAGATCGAGCTTGCCAAGAGAATGGAAAAGGGGGATGAAGCTGCCAAGAAACGTCTGGCAGAGGCCAATCTCCGTCTTGTTGTCAGCATTGCAAAGCGTTATGTTGGACGTGGAATGCTGTTTCTCGACCTGATCCAGGAGGGAAATCTTGGCCTTATCAAAGCTGTTGAAAAATTTGATTACAGAAAAGGCTACAAGTTCAGTACCTATGCAACCTGGTGGATCCGTCAGGCTATCACAAGAGCCATTGCGGATCAGGCACGTACCATCCGTATCCCTGTGCATATGGTTGAGACCATCAACAAGCTGATCCGTGTTTCCCGTCAGCTGCTCCAGGAGCTTGGACGTGAACCTACGCCGGAGGAAATTGCTGAGGAGATGGACATGCCGGTAGACCGTGTACGTGAGATCCTTAAGATCTCTCAGGAGCCGGTATCTCTGGAAACTCCTATCGGTGAGGAGGAAGACAGTCATCTTGGCGATTTCATCCAGGATGATAATGTTCCGGTACCTGCAGATGCAGCTGCATTTACACTTCTGAAGGAGCAGCTGGTAGAAGTCTTAAGTACGCTTACTGACCGTGAACAGAAGGTTCTCCGCCTCCGTTTCGGACTGGACGACGGACGTGCCAGAACTCTGGAGGAAGTTGGTAAAGAGTTCAATGTCACAAGAGAGCGTATCCGTCAGATCGAGGCAAAAGCTCTGCGCAAGCTGCGTCATCCCAGCCGCAGCCGCAAGCTGAAGGATTATCTTGACTGATAAAAATATATCCGTACAGCTTTCCATGCGTCTTCGTGCCATTGCCGGTATGGTAACAAAAGGAAACCGGCTGGCAGACGTAGGATGTGACCATGGCTATCTGTCGATCTGGCTTGTCAGTGAAAAAACAGTTCCGTCAGCCATTGCCATGGATGTACGTCCGGGACCGCTTTCAAGAGCCAGGGAGAATATTACCCGTTATGGCCTTGAAGATTACATAGAGACCCGTTTGAGCGACGGGCTTGCGAAGCTTGAGCCGGGAGAAGGTGATACCCTGGTGATCGCGGGAATGGGTGGTCCTCTGATGGAAAGGATATTAAAAGATGGAGCGAAGGTCCGGGAGGGGTTTCAGGAACTGATCCTGCAGCCTCAGTCGGACCTTCCTCATTTCCGGCATTTTCTTTCTGAGATCGGCTGGGAGATCGTAAGGGAAGAAATGATAAAAGAAGACGGAAAATTTTATCCTATGATGAAAGCGGTACGTAACAATGCGGGAGAAAAGACTGTTTACACAGAGGAAGAGGCCTGGTTTGGACCTCTCCTTCTGAAAAAATGTCACCCGGTCCTTAAAGAGTATCTTCTACGGGAGGAAATGATCCGTAAGAAAATACTTGCCGATCTTTCCGGGGCAGAGTCTGTTTCCGCAAAAACTCGTCTGGCAGAAGTAAAGGAGGAAATGGAGCTGATCCATACAGCTCTGAAACGATATGAAAGCATATGAACTGATCGAATGGCTGAATGAGCATCATCCGCAAAAATTTGCGGAGGACTGGGATAATGTGGGACTGCTGGTGGGAGATGACCAGAAAGAGATTTCCCATGTATTTCTTGCACTGGATCTTACGGAACCGGTGTTGGATGAGGCGGTGGCTGCTGGTGCGGATATGATCCTTACCCATCACCCAATGATCTTTTCCGGAATCAAAAAGATCAACAATCATACCTTTACCGGAAGAAAGATCCTCCGTCTGATAAAGGAGGATATCCCGTATTTTGCCATGCATACCAATTATGATGTGATCGGAATGGCAGATTTAAGCGCAGATCATCTGAAGCTTCAGGATACAAGGGTGCTTACAGTTACCGATGAATCCGGGGAGCAGCCGGAGGGGTTCGGAAGAGTAGGAAAGCTTTCCCATGTTATGACTCTTGGTGAGTTTGGAAAATATGTAAAAGAATGCAATCATCTTCCGGATGTACGGGTTTACGGTGATCTGGATCGGAAGATCGAGACGGTGGCGATCTGTACAGGAAGCGGAAAGAGTATGATTGGTGATGTAATGGCCGCCGGTGCGGATGTATATGTGACCGGAGATATTGATTATCATACTGCCATCGATACTATGGCAGATGGTCTGGCGATCGTAGATGCCGGACATTACGGTACGGAGTATATTTTTGCGGAAGCTATGGAGAGGGAACTGAATGAGGCATTCTCTGCGCTTAAGACAACCTGCGCCAGTGTGAAAAATCCATATACTGTTTTGTAAAAGCGGATCGCAAAAAGTGCTTGTATTCATGAATATGTAGTGGGACGGAATACGATTATCCGTTTTGGAAAAATGAATCGTGAAACACATGGCTGTCCGAAAAATCAGGCAGCTGTATAAATATGTAAGCCTGTGGAGGGGATCGTTATGGAACAGACAATGATTAAAGTGACCATAAACGGAGAAACAAGGGAATACCCCAAAATGACACCGTATTCTGAGATCATAAGGGATTATGAGGGCAAAACAGAGTATCCGGTGATCCTTGTGACTGAGAACGGAAAGCTCCGTGAGCTTCACAAGAAGCTTCAGCATGACTGTACACTGGGATTTATAACCGCAAAGGACAGTGCCGGTCGAAAAACCTATCGGAGAAGTGCGATCTTTATTCTTTTGAAGGCAATTTTTGATGTAGCTGGAAAAGAGAATGTGGATCATGTTGTGATCCATTATTCTATTGGAAATGCTCTTTATTTTACCATGAAAGGCAGTGCTACCCTGGATCAGGAGCTTCTTGACCGGGTAAAAGTGCGGATGCGGGAACTGGTAGAACGGAAGCTTCCGATCTGCAAACGCAGTGTCAGCACGGATGATGCCGTTTCCATGTTCCACAGGCATCATATGTATGATAAAGAAAAGCTGTTCCGTTATCGGCGGGTTTCCAGAGTGAATATTTACAGCCTGGAAAATTTCGAGGATTATTTTTACGGATTTATGGCACCAGATACCGGCTATGTGAAGTATTTTGATCTGCAGCTTTATGATGAAGGCTTTGTGCTGATCCTTCCGAGACAGAAGAACCCGGATGTGCTGGAGCCTTTTGAACCCCAGGCTAAGATCTTCCATGTGCAGAAGGAATCGGAAGAGTGGGGCGATAAGCTGGATGTTGCCACTGTAGGAGATCTCAATGACCGGATCACAAGAGAAGGTGTGCAGAGCCTGATGCTGATCCAGGAGGCACTTCATGAGGCCAAGATTTCTTCGATTGCCGAGGAGATCCGGAGAAGGGGAAATGTAAAATTCGTAATGATCGCAGGCCCGTCTTCTTCCGGAAAGACCAGTTTTTCTCACAGATTATCTATTCAGCTTTCTGCTCATGGTCTGAAGCCGCATCCCATTGCTGTGGATAACTATTTTGTGGATCGTGAACATACGCCGCTGGATGAATTCGGAGAAAAGAATTATGAGTGTCTGGAAGCCATTGACACGCAGCAGTTTAATGAAGATATGCTGAATCTCCTTTCGGGAAAAACCGTGGATCTTCCTACATTTAATTTCAAGACCGGATGCAGGGAATACCGGGGAGACCAGCTTCAGCTTGGAAAAGATGATATCCTGGTCATCGAAGGCATTCACGGGCTTAATGACAAGCTGAGTTATGCTCTTCCAAAAGAGAGTAAGTTTAAGATCTATATCAGTGCGCTGACACAGCTGAACATTGATGAGCATAACCGGATCCCCACAACGGATGGAAGGCTGATACGCCGAATTGTCCGTGATGCACGTACACGTGGAACTTCCGCAAAGGATACCATTGCAAGGTGGCCTTCTGTACGGAGAGGCGAGGAGCAGAATATTTTTCCGTTCCAGGAGGAAGCAGATGTGATGTTTAATTCAGCTCTTGTGTATGAGCTTGCCTGCCTGAAGGTTTATGCGGAACCGCTGCTTTTTGGAATTGACAAGAGTGAACCGGAGTATCAGGAGGCGAAGCGGCTTTTGAAGTTCCTGGATTATTTTGTGCCGGTGCCCAGTGAAGGCGTTCCGTTTAATTCGCTTCTGAGGGAGTTTATTGGCGGTAGTTGTTTTAATGTATAAATTAATTGTATGAATAAAAAAAGCTATGTGTAGATATAAGGCTCTATGCAATGCAGATATCGGTTGGCACAAAGATGAGAAGATTAGGATTTCTCTGTGCATAGGATCTGTGGTGTGTGGAGCCTTTTGAGTGTGAATCGGAAAAGTTAAAGTCTTCTGTGGTGCTGCGGATGGATAACGGGATTTACAGGGCTTAAAGGAAAGGGAAAATGATCATGAAAGAAAAAGTACAACTGACAAAACTGGCTCCAAACTGTGGCTGTGCAGCTAAGGTAGGACCGGGGACTCTGGCGGGAGTTCTTGGAGGGCTGCCAAAGTTCTCTGATCCGGATCTTCTGGTTGGAACAGACACTTCGGATGATGCTGCCGTTTATAAGGTTTCCGAAGATCTGGCACTGATCCAGACACTGGATTTTTTTACTCCGGTGGCAGATGATCCTTATGATTTCGGGCAGATCGCGGCGGCAAATGCATTGAGTGATGTATATGCCATGGGTGGAACTCCGAAGACAGCTTTGAATATTGTGGCGTTTCCGAAGGATATGGATGTGGAGATCCTCGGGGAGATCCTGCGTGGTGGTGCAGATAAGGTGATGGAGGCTGGTGCGGTTCTTGCCGGTGGCCATACGATCCAGGATGATACACCAAAGTATGGGCTCAGTGTGACGGGTTTTGTAGATCCGAGGAAGTTCTGGAAGAATTTTGGAGCGCAGACCGGGGATAAGCTGATCCTGACGAAGGCGCTGGGTGCGGGGATCGTGAATACGGCGATCAAGGCGGATCTGGTGACGGAAGGTGCACGTAAGGCGGTTTTGGCTTCCATGAAGAAACTGAACCGGGATGCCTGTGAGGTTTTTAAAGACTTTGAGGTTCATGCCTGTACGGATGTGACGGGGTTTGGTCTTGGGGGACATGCTACGGAGATGGCTGTGGCCAGTGACCGGACGGTTGTGATCGATACGGAGAAGCTGCCGGTGCTTCCGGATGTGAAGGAGTTTGCTTCTATGGGATTGATTCCGGGTGGGGCTTACAGGAATCGGGAGTTTGCTGAGAAAACCGGAGTGAAGAGTTCGGCGGTACTCTGGCGGGAGGATCTGGTGTTTGATCCGCAGACTTCTGGGGGATTGCTGGCGGCGGTTCCGGAGGGGGATGTGCCGGAGATCATGAAGCGGCTGGATGCGGCTGGTCTGCAGGCTGGGGTGATCGGTGAGGTTGTGGATCGGCAGGAGTGGACGTTGGAGATCCGGTAGGAAATTAATTTACGAACGAATGTTTGAACGATAACGTCAGAGTGGATGGTTGCGTAGGGGGGATACTGCTGGGGAAAGTGGTGGTAGCAGAATGACGGACGACGGACGCCTGGGGGAGAGGATATCGGTCTGGGCAGGGACTCCGTCGGGGGATACTACTAGGACTCCGTGAGTCGGCTAAAAGCATTGCGGCAGGGCCAGAACTCGCCGTTGGCTCAGACAGCTGACCCTGCCGCAATAACGCCGACTCCCGCAGCCCAAGTAGTTATCACCCCTCCTCCGCAGCAGCCCAAACCGATATCCTCTCCCCCAGGCTGGTGCATCCAACTGGTAGGAAAAACATAAAATGTGCGGAGAGTATGGTTGTGAGATGCAGAGAAGGAAAGTTACTGCTCACTGGTAATATTACGCGAGGTGTTTTTTGTGAGCGAAGGTCACAGAAAACCCGAGCCATACTGTGCGAATTTATGTGATTAGCATAAATTCTGAGCATCGCGAAGCGTGTTATTGAGAATGGAGTGAACAGTAATTCAGGAAATATAGGCTCTGCATTTTTTTAATATATTGTTTGCCTGAGGGATAAAAGCATGGTATTATCATATGAGCGGAAATTGAGAAGACATAAAGAATATGAAAAACAAATATGTGACGGGAAAGGAAGAATTATGGAGAAACATAAACATGAGAGGAGTACATTTTCCGGGAAGATTGGATTTGTACTGTCTGCAGCTGGTGCTTCGGTAGGGCTTGGGAATATATGGAGATTCCCTTATCTGGCGGCAAAGTACGGCGGTGGAATTTTTTTACTGATCTATATCATTTTGGCATTGACCTTTGGATATTCTATGATCGTGGCAGAGACAGCTCTGGGACGTATGACAAAGAAAAGTCCGGTAGGTGCGTTTGGAACTTTTGGTAAATCAAAGTGGCTGTCTTTGGGCGGTTGGATCAATGCGATCATACCGGTTCTGATCGTGCCGTATTATTCCGTGATCGGTGGCTGGGTAATTAAATACCTGGTGGAGTATGTAAAGGGAGGCAGTCAGACTCTTGCCGAAGACGGATATTTTTCTGCTTTTATAGCGGATGGATTTTCTACAGAAACCTGTTTCATGTTTTTTACACTGCTTACGTTGGTGATCATTTATGCAGGTGTGCAGAATGGCGTGGAACGAGTTTCCAAATTAATGATGCCGATACTGGTATTCTTGTCTGTGGTCATTGTCATTTATTCGGTAACGAGGCCAGGAGCACTGGAAGGTGTGAAATATTTTCTGATACCAAATATCAAAAACTTCTCCTGGATGACAGTGGTTGCGGCAATGGGACAGATGTTTTATTCTCTGTCGATCGCGATGGGTATTCTGGTAACTTTTGGTTCCTATATGAAAAAGGATGTATCTATTGAAGGTTCTACACAAAATGTAGAAATTTTTGACACAGCGATCGCAATGATGGCAGGTCTGATGATCATTCCGGCAGTGTTTGCATTTTCCGGTGGAGATCCGGATACGTTACAGGCGGGACCGGCACTGATGTTTATTACGATTCCGAAGGTATTCGCAAGCATGGGATTTGGAACTCTGGTTGGAATCCTGTTTTTTGTACTGGTTCTCTGTGCAGCCTTGACCAGTTCTATTGCACTGACTGAGAGTGCAGTATCTACTTTTCAGGATGAACTGAAATGGGGACGCAAGAAGGCGACAGTATTTGTCGGAATTATCATGGTTGTTCTCGGAAGTCTTTCTTCTCTTGGCTATGGTCCTCTGGCGTGTGTTAAGATCATTGGAATGCAGTTCCTTGATTTCTTTGATTTCCTGACGAACTCTGTCATGATGCCGATCGCAGCGATTGCTACCTGTCTTCTGATATCCAGAGTAGTTGGTACAAAGAAGATTGAAGAGGAAGTACTGCAGGAAGGTGGTACTTTCCGCAGAAAAAGAATCTTTAATTTTATGATCCAGTATCTTTGCCCAATCTTTGCGGCGATCATTCTTTTCAGTTCTGTGGCAAATGCATTTGGATGGATTTCCATGTAAAAGACATAGGAGACCAAGAAAATTCCAACTTTACAAGTCTATACACCTGTGTTAAAATAGCAGGTGCGCAGCCAGGCCAGGTGATCGCGGCTGGACAGACGAAAGGGTCCAGACGAGGAAAGTCCGGGCTTCACAGGGCAGGATGCCGGATAACGTCCGGTGGAGGTAACTCCCAGACCAGTGCAACAGAAATAAACCGCCCCGTTTTGCGGGGTAAGGGTGGAAAGGCAGTGTAAGAGACTACCGCCGCTGTGGTAACAGAGCGGGCACATGTAAACTCCATTCGAAGCAAGACCGAGAAGAAAGCCATACGGCGGCCCGTCGTGCTTTCAGGTAGGTCGCTGGAGCCTTCTGGCAACGGAAGGCCTAGATAGATGATCACCCAACGACATAACCCGGCTTATCGGTCTGACTGTGTATGATAATAAGTACATAATAAAAGCAACTGTATTTTGCAGATATGTTCTGTAAAATATCAGTTGCTTTTTTGTAAAAAACTTTTCTATGAAAACACAGCGCCCAGTTCCCGCTTCGATATTCAGGCCTTCGCAGGAGCCGGACGCGTCCGGTTGTCAATAATTCTCGCAGGAATCCTTGAATCCCTATTTATTCCGTTTACCTCTATATTTCTCCTCGCAATACTTACACCGGTAAACCTCATTCTCTTCATCTGCAAGAACAAAAATCTGATCCAGTCCCTGCTCGATGGAAGTAATGCAGCGAGGATTCTTGCATTTGATCACGTTCACAACCTGCTTCGGCAGCTTCAGCTCTTTCTTTGCAACGATCTTTTCGTCCTTGATGATATTTACGGTAATATTATGATCGATAAAACCAAGGATATCCAGATCCAGATCCTCGATGGGGCATTCAACCTTGATGATATCCTTTTTTCCCATTTTCTGGCTGCGGGCATTTTTGATGATAGCAACCGTACAGTCCAGCTTATCCAGCTTCAGGTCATGATAGATCGTCATTGCCTTGCCGGCTTTGATATGATCCAGAACATAACCCTCACGAAGAGCACCTACGTTTAACATGGCAGTTCCACCTCCAGTAATGTAAGAATCAGGGCCATACGGACATACACACCATACTGGACCTGTTTGAAATAAGCGGCACGTGGATCAGAATCCACTTCAACAGAAATCTCGTTAACACGTGGGAGTGGGTGGAGGACATACATATCCTTCGGTGCAAGCTCCATTTTCTGTTTGTCCAGAACATAGAAATCTTTCATGCGGACATAATCCTCTTCGTTGAAGAAACGTTCCTTCTGAACACGGGTCATGTACAGGATATCCAGATCCGGAAGTGCATCCTCCAGACGTTCCTCCTCGACAAACTCGACATTGTTGCGTTTCAGAACATCCTCACGGATATAGCTTGGAATACGAAGCTCCTCCGGAGAGATCAGAACAAATTTCACATTTTCATAACGGACCAGAGCCTCGATCAGAGAGTGAACGGTACGGCCGAATTTCAGGTCACCACAGAGGCCGATGGTAATATTGTCAAGTCTGCCCTTCAGGGAGCGGATAGTTAAAAGATCGGTTAATGTCTGGGTAGGATGCTGGTGGCCGCCATCACCGGCATTGATCACCGGAATATTGGATGACATAGAAGCTACAAGCGGAGCACCCTCTTTCGGATGACGCATAGCACAGATATCTGCATAACAGGAAACAACGCGAATAGTATCGGCAACGCTTTCGCCTTTGGATGCGGAGCTGGAATCAGCAGAAGAAAAACCGAGAACCTTTCCTCCAAGATTCATCATGGCTGCTTCGAAACTTAAACGTGTACGTGTACTTGGTTCGTAAAACAATGTCGCAAGCCTTTTATCATCACAGGTATGCGCATACTTTTTTGGATTTTTCCCGATGTCGTCGGCGAGATTCAGAAGCTTATCAAGCTCTTCAACCGAGAAATCCAATGGACTCATTAAATGTCTCATGTTGTACCTCCAATTATTTACTGGAAATAAGATTCCTTCCAGTTATCATATAATATAACTGTGAGATTTTCAAGAGACTTTCCGAGGATTTTGTCGAAGAAGCCATTCGAAAAAGAGACCGGTAAAAAACCACAGAGGAGCATAGTCCAGTCGGATCACTCCTTTATACTGAAGCGGAACATGAGAATAATCCCAGGGACAGATGTGAAGCTTCTGAAAAAAAGATCCGCTTAAAAATTCCACGAAAAAAATCCCGCAGCTGTAAATGATCCCCCGTACCATAACCGGAAAGCGGGCAAGCTTGTAGTAAGCCGGACGGATCAGTGCTGCAAGTCCGTAAACAGGGAACATCAGAAGAGAGGTTTTGCCCATCATAGTAAAATGTCCGGTGACAAGAGAGTGCAGTCCTGTCCATAAGATCTCCAGACACCAGCCTGTAAAACCACACAGAAAAAAATCCTTCTTTTGCATTTTAAAGCTCCTTCTCATCAGCAGAAATCCTGCGCTTTCCGGAAAAATGTCAGTTTAACTGAATTAAGAAAGTCCCCTGCGGGGCTGCGAATATCCGCCTGGACTTTAAATATATTTAACGTGGAAAAGCGTCTTTAATAGCCTTCCCTGCCTTGAAAAAAATATACACGTGGGTTATAATGAACAAAATTATTACTGCAAAGTGAAAAAGCAGTAATGGATCATCAACACATGCGGAAGGAGAAAACAGACGATGAATTATGAAGAAAGTCGTGCCTACATCAGAGCTGCGGAATTGAAAAAGGGAATTGTTCTGGGACTGGAAAATATGAGAGAACTGATGAGGCGGCTTGGAGATCCCCAGGATGAACTGAAGTATGTTCATGTAGCGGGAACTAACGGAAAGGGTTCTGTGATCGCATATCTGTATTCCGCTTTATCAGGTGCAGAATACCGGGTCGGAAGATATATTTCCCCGGCGGTCTATTCCTACAGAGAGAGGATGGAGGTTAACGGAGAACCTGTCAGCAGAGAGAAATTTGCAGCATATGTGACAAGGATCGCGGAGGTGATCGATGAGATCGTAAAAGAGGGAAAACCGCATCCGTCAGTATTTGAAATTGAAACTGCAGCCGCATTTCTTTATTTTCGGGATGAGAAATGCGATCTGGTATTAATGGAAGTTGGTATGGGCGGTGATCTGGATGCCACCAACATTATAAGTACTACAGTTCTTTCCATTCTGGTATCCATCAGTATGGATCATACGGCATTTCTTGGAAATACCCTGGGCGAGATAGCAGAAAAAAAGGCCGGCATCATTAAACCGAACAGTCATATGGTAACTGTAAAACAGCAGCCGGAGGCAGAGGCAGTCATACGAAGAATATGCGCAGAACAGAATGTGCCATACGAGGCAGCAGACCAGGACAGCGCAGAGGTACTGGAAGCATCCATAACCGGCCAGACCTTTCTTTATAAAGGAGAAAAATATACAATATCCCTGGCAGGTGCCTATCAGAAGGAAAATGCGGTGGCAGCGCTCCGGGCACTGGAAATCCTGAATGAACAGGGATATCCCACAACACTGGTCCAGAGACAGGATGGATTGAAACGTACCACCTGGCCGGGAAGATTTGCACTTCTCGGGACAGAACCGGATTTTGTGGTTGATGGAGCTCATAACCCTGCAGCGGCAGACATGCTGGCTGCATCCATTGAACGGTATTTTAAGGGAAAAAGGATCATCTACATCATGGGAATGTTCCGTGACAAGGATTACCGCAAGGTCATCCGGAAAACAGAAAAATACGCAGATACCATCCTGACGATTGCGGCACCGGATAACCCCAGGGCTCTGACCCCGCAGGAGCTGGCAGATGCGGTGCGGGAATTTCATTCTGATGTAAGGCCCTTTGACAACATCGAAGCCGCAGTGGCAGAGGCCTATCAGCTGGCAGGAAAAGAGGATGTGATCATTGCTTTTGGTTCCCTGGCGTTCCTGGGGGATCTTACAGAAATTATCAGGAAACATAACGGAGGAAACCAATGACGGATTTGGAAAGATACAGAGACGAGATCGATGAGATCGACAGTGAGATCGTACGTCTCTTTGAAAAACGAATGAAGGTGAGTGAGGAAGTCGCTGAATATAAAATAAAAACTGGTAAGCAGGTACTGGATCCGGCACGTGAGAGCCAGAAGATCCATACGCTGAAAAACAAGGCCCACGGGGACTTTAACAGCCTCGGCGTGCAGGAGCTTTTCCGTCAGATCATGGCCATCAGCCGTAAGAGACAGTACCAGCTGTTGACAGAGCATGGGATTTACGGAGAGCGCAATTTCACAACTGTGAAGCATGTTCCCCTTGAAAACGCAACGGTTGTGTTTCAGGGTGTAGAGGGAGCCTACAGCTATGCGGCTATGCGGCAGTACTTTGGGAAAAATATCGAAAGCTACCATGTAAAAACATGGAGGACAGCTATGGAGGATGTAACCCATGGCAAGGCCGATTATGCGGTACTTCCTATTGAGAATTCTACTGCAGGTATCGTGGCTGATATCTATGACCTTCTTATGGAGTACAAGCTGTATATCGTAGGCGAGCAGATCATCCGTGTGGATCATGTGCTTCTGGGCATGCCGGATGCACAGATAGGGGATATCAGGGAAGTCTGCTCTCATCCTCAGGGGCTTGCCCAGTGCAAGGCATTTCTGGAGGAAAACCCTTCCTGGAAAAAGAAGGAAGTGGAAAACACCGCAGGCGCGGCCAAAAAGGTCAGTGAGGTGGGGGACAAAGGCGTGGCAGCTATCGCAAGCCGTGAGGCTGGTGAGGTATTCGGTCTGAAGGTCCTTGCAGAAAATATCTGCAGAGAAAAAGCAAACTCTACACGTTTTATTATTGTAAGCAGGAAACCGGAATACGAGGAAAAGGCCGGGAAGATCAGCATCTGTTTTGAGCTGCCTCATGAAAGCGGAACTCTTTACAACATGCTTTCACATATTATCTACAACGGACTGAACATGACCAAAATTGAATCCCGTCCGATTCCGGGAAAATCCTGGGAATACCGTTTTTTCGTGGATTTCACAGGGAAACTTGGCGAAAGCGCTGTGGAGAATGCGTTAAGAGGAATCGAGGCAGAGGCGAATGTTCTCCGTGTTCTTGGAAATTATTAAGATACAGAGGAGTTAAATTATTATGTTGGCAAGAATTCAGGAATGTATCCTTTACCGTGGATTTTCAAACGGTGAGATACTGGACGATATGACAGAACTTATTAATCTTTATGAAGCAGATGAAGAAGCACTCAAGGCAAGAGAAGACCAGTTTTTCAAAAGTGTCAACGGGCTGGTGGAGCTGGCAGGAATGTACGGTTTTTCCGGAAATATCTGGCATACATATCTTACCTTCCTTCTGGTAAATCATGAGAACGCTTTCAGTATGGCAAGCGAGATACGAGGAGCGATCAAGGGCAGCATTAACGACCTAGCAAAAAATGATTTCCAGATTTTCAAGGAATTGTATGATTTTGACATCACGGTCTTTGATAAAGTGTTCGGAACTGTATGCTGCAGGGTGATCTGTGATTACCAGACACCGGATGAGAACAGCAAGCTCTTTAATACCAGGATCCGTGACCGTATCTGTCAGATGAGCAAAACCCTGGCAGCAGCCACCACAACCGAAGAATTTATGGATGATATGGTATCCTTCTATAAAGATTTCGGTGTTGGCAAGCTTGGTCTCCATAAGGCATTCCGTATCGGCCACGATGAGGAGGGAAAGGTGGAGATCCAGCCTATCACAAGGATCGCACATGTGAAGATCGATGATCTGGTAGGATATGAGATCGCCAAGAAAAAGCTCATTGATAATACAGAGGCATTTGTACAGGGGAGAAAGGCGAACAACTGTCTGCTCTTTGGTGATGCGGGAACCGGTAAATCTTCCAGTATCAAGGGAATCCTGAACCAGTATTATGATCAGGGACTTCGTATCATTGAGGCCTATAAGCATCAGTTCCAGGATCTTAATGAAGTCATCGCCCAGATCAAAAACCGTAACTATCGTTTTATCATTTATATGGATGATCTTTCCTTTGAGGAATTTGAGATTGAATATAAATACCTGAAAGCAGTGATCGAGGGCGGTCTTGAGAAAAAACCGGACAATGTCCTGATCTATGCCACAAGCAACCGGCGTAATCTTGTCCGTGAGCGTGCCACAGATAAGCTGGAGATCGCAGATGACAATGATCTGCATTCCTCCGACACCGTGCAGGAGAAGCTTTCACTGGTATATCGCTTTGGCGTCCGTATCTACTTTGGCAAACCGGACAAAAAACAGTTCCAGGAGATCGTCCGCACACTGGCAGCCCGTTATGGAGTTACCATGCCGGAGGAGGAGCTTCTTCTGAAAGCCAACCAGTGGGAGATCTCTCACGGCGGACTGACCGGACGTGCAGCGCAGCAGTTTATTGATTACATTGTGGGAACAGAGGAAGAAAAAAAGAAATAGTTTACCTGTGTATTGGGGGAAAGGATGAAAAACTATGGCGGTGACAACCTTTGCAGCAATTGATATAGGCTCCTATGAAGTCAGTATGAAGATCTTTGAAATGTCAAGGCGGATCGGCTTCCGGGAGATCAATGATGTCCGTTACCAGCTGGAGCTGGGCCGTGGAACTTATGCTGCAGGACGGCTAGAGATGGAGACTGTAGATGAGCTCTGCGAGATCCTTAATGATTTTAAACGCATGATGGCTGAATTTGGGGTAGAAAGCTGGCGTGCGTGTGCAACAAGCTCTCTCCGTGAGCTGGAAAATCCGGTGATCATCCTGGAGCAGATCTATCAGAGAACTGGTATCCGGGTAGAGATCCTGAGTAATGCGGAACAGCATTTTCTGGGATATAAATCCATTGCTGCCATTGAATCCGGCTTCAAAAAGGCTATTCAGAAGGGGACGGCGATCCTGGATATCGGAGGAGGAAATCTGCAGATCTCTCTCTTTGACAAAGATGCTCTGGTGCTGACCCAGAGTATCCGTATGGGAAGTCTTCGTATCCGCGAACGTCTGAAAGAACTGGAGAAAACAACTCCACATTATGACCGGCTGATAGAGGAATTTATCCGAAATGATCTGATAAGCTTTCAACGTCTTTATCTTAAGGACAAGGAAATCTCCAATCTGATCCTGATGGGAGATTTTCTCACAGATACGATCTTTCAGGACAGATCCGGAGAGAATATCATCACAAAGGAGGAATTCCTGAAGAAATACGAGACCATTGTAAACATGTCCGATCATGACCTTGCCGAATCCATGGAGTTGGAACCGGAATATGCGTCTCTGATCGTGCCGAACATGGTTATCATCCGAAATTTTATAGAAATCTTTCAGGCAGAAGCACTCTGGATCCCGGGTGTTTCTCTTCTGGACGGGATTGCCTATGACTATGCGGAAAAAAACAAATATCTGAAAAGTGTACACAATTTTGAAAATGATATCCTGGTGGCATCCAGGAACATTGCCAAAAGGTATTCCAGCGGAAAGAACCACATTGCAGGAACTACCGATGTGGCACTGGATATTTTTGACAGCACAAGGAAGATCCACGGCATGGGAAAACGTGAACGGCTTCTTTTGCAGATTGCAGTTCTTCTTCATGACTGCGGAAAATATATCAGTATGAGTGAGGTGGCAGAATGCTCTTACCGGATCATCATGGCTACGGAAATCATAGGTCTTTCCACAGAGGAGCGGCAGGTGATCGCAAGTGCGGTAAGGTATAATACCAGAGAATTCGGCTGCTACAAAGAAATCAACCGTGAAACATCCATGAGCAGGGAAAATTATCTCCTGACTGCGAAGCTGACCGCGATTCTCCGCCTGGCCAATGCTATGGACAGAAGCCATTACCAGAAGGTAAAAGCGCTTAATGTAACCTTAAAAGACAGGATTCTTTACCTGGTGGTGGATTCCGCAAGGGATGTTTCTCTGGAACTGGGGCTTCTGAAAGATAAAAAGGAATTTTTTGAAGAGGTGTTTGGAATCCGGCTTGTAATGAGACGGAAGGGAAGAAGATAACGGAGGAGGTTTTTGTATGAAATTTAAGGAATTTGACAAACCGGAATATTTTGTAAACAGAGAGCTGAGCTGGATCAAATTTGATGATCGTGTGCTCAGTGAAGCCAGAGACAAAAATCTACCTCTGTTTGAGAGACTGAAATTTTTGAGTATCACCTCATCCAATCTGGATGAATTTTATATGGTCCGTGTTGCATCCCTAAAGGATCAGGTTCATGCAGGGTACAAAAAAACAGATATTGCAGGAATGACAGCCAAGGAACAGCTGAAAGCCATCAGCCGGCAGACACATGATCTTGTTCACGTACAGTACAGTACATTAAACCGGTCTCTGGTCCCTGCACTTGAAAAAGCAGGACTTCATGTGATCTTTGAGCACGAGGCATTTTCCGAGAAGCAGAAAGAATTTGTGGATCAGTATTTTGAAGATAATGTATATCCGGTCCTGACACCAATGGCAATGGATTCTTCCAGACCGTTTCCTCTGATCCGTAATAAAACGTTGAATATCGGAGCACTTCTTTCCAAAAAAGATACTAAAAAAGGAAAAGAAGAGATTGATTTTGCCACTGTACAGGTGCCTTCTGTACTTCCGAGAGTAGTGATCATTCCATCTGAGAAAAAAGGCCATACAACCGTAACACTTCTGGAACAGATCATTGAGCGCAACATCGACAAGCTGTTCTTAAGCTATGATGTGATCTGTGCCCATCCGTACAGGATCATGCGTAATGCGGATCTTCCTATTGACGAGGATGAGGCAGAGGATCTTCTGGTTGAGATCCAGAAACAGCTGAAAAAACGCCAGTGGGGAGAGGTGATCCGCCTGGAAGTGGAAGATAAGATGGATCCGCGGCTTCTGGATATTCTGAAAATGGAGTTTCAGGTTCATGGAGATGATATCTTTTTTATCAACGGACCGCTGGATCTGACCATGCTGATGAAGGTTTATGGTATTGACGGATACGATCAGTTCAAGGAACCGAAATACAAACCGGCAGCAGTGCCTGCATTTCAGAATGATAAAGATATTTTCCAGGTGATCAGGGAGGGTGATGTGTTCCTGCATCATCCGTATATGAGCTTTGATCCGGTGGTGAATTTTGTGCGTCAGGCGGCAAAGGACCCGGATGTACTGGCAATCAAGCAAACCCTGTATCGCGTCAGCGGCAATTCACCCATCATTGCGGCACTTGCTCAAGCCGCAGAAAACGGCAAGCAGGTTTCCGTTCTTGTAGAGCTGAAAGCACGTTTTGATGAGGAAAACAATATCGTCTGGGCAAAAATGCTGGAAAAGGCAGGCTGCCATGTAATCTATGGTCTGGTGGGCCTGAAAACACACAGTAAGATCACTCTTGTTGTGAGAAGAGAAGAAAACGGGATCCGCAGATATGTGCATCTGGCAACCGGAAACTATAACGATTCCACAGCCAAGCTTTATACAGACTGTGGTATATTTACCTGTGACGAACGGTTTGGAGAGGATGCAACTGCTGTGTTCAATATGCTTTCCGGATATTCCGAGCCGAAACGCTGGAATCGCTTGATCGTTGCACCGATCTGGATGAAGGACCGTTTTGTAAAAATGATCGAAAGAGAAGCGGAGCATGCGAAAAGGGGAGAAGAGGCTCACATTGCGGCAAAGATGAATTCTCTGTGTGACCCTGAGATCATTGCAGCGCTGTATTATGCTTCTTCCTGTGGTGTCAGGATCGATCTTCTGATCCGCGGCATCTGCTGCCTGAAGGTGGGCATTCCGGGTATCAGCGAAAATATCCACGTGCGTTCGATCGTCGGTAATTTCCTGGAGCACAGCCGTATTTTCTATTTCCGCAATGGCGGTTCCGATGAAATCTATATGGGAAGTGCGGACTGGATGCCACGTAACCTTGACCGTCGTGTGGAGATTGTTTTCCCTGTGGAAGATGAGCGGATCAAGGAAGAGATCATGCATGTGCTGGATCTGGAATTCCGTGACAATGTAAAAGCACATATCCTGCAGCCCTCCGGTTTGTATGAGAAGCAGGACAAACGTGGCAAGACGCTGATAAATTCCCAGATGGAATTCTGCAGGGAGGCTACCGAGCGGGCAAAGGCAGCAAAAAAGGAGAAAAAAGAAAAGAAGAGAGTTTTCGTACCGGCTGAACCGGCGGAGGATATTATAAAATAGTAAAAGAAAAGGACAGCCTGTCATATCAATTTATGATACAGCTGTCCTTAAATAATGTTCTCAAAGATTATCCATATTACGTCAATACTGCATGATATTCAGAAAACCTGACAGCATGCGGACGTTTCTAATAACACTTCTTGCAGGCTTTATACCCTGCAGCTTCCGCCTGGGAGCGTGTCATTTCTGTGGCATTATCCGGATTCATATTTCCGCAGTTAGGGATCCGGTGGTACTTGCTTCCGGTAGCGGAGATCCAGACCATATCACCCACTGGCTCCGGATCGGCCTGCACTCCGGTCTGAGGATCTGCAGCAGCCGAATCAGAAGATCCATAGCCGGACGCACTGGAATCCTTATAAGCGGAGGAAGGCTGTGTGCCGGTATCCGATTCATCTCCAGCAGAATAATCATTACAGGGACTCTGGTTCCACTGGATATTGCTTCCGTCGCTGACTGCGATCACTGTACCCTGCTCATCAGTACGAAATACCTGTATTCCCATATCCGCAAGCTTATCCATGGTATCCTTATGAGGATGTCCGTAGGAATTGCCGGCGCCGCAGCTGATCACTGCATATTCCGGAACAGTCTTCTGAAGCAGATCCCAGGTGGTGGCAGTGGCAGAACCGTGATGTCCCGGAACGATCACATCGCAGGAAAGATCAAGTCCCAGATCACAGATCGCTTCCTCCCCGGCAGATTCTGCATCCCCGGTAAAAAGAAAATGGTTATTTCCGTTTTCCAGCCGGATCGCAACAGAATTGTCGTTATCGTTGCTGCTGATCGATTGAGGAGAAAGAACCGTAAATTTCCCGCCTCCGAAAGTAAAATCCGTTCCGGGCTCCGGATGCTGCACAGTTAATCCCTGAGCGGCAACACTGTTTTCAAAAGATTGATAGATCTTTGTATCCTGTACATAATCTGCACCGATCACATTTTTTACGGAAAAGCTGTCCAGGCATCCTACAAGACCAGCCACATGGTCCTCGTCATAATGGGAGGAGATCATATAGTCAATGATGGAAATATTCTGTTTCTGCAGATAGGAAACCACGAAACTGGAATGTCCTCGGTCACCGCCGTCATACAGGAGATTCTGCCCCTGTGACTGGACCAGGATCGAAAGCCCCTGCCCTACATCCAGAAAGTGTACAGCCATTGTTGTGTCAGCAGAAGCAGCCTCGGCTGTGTAAGCAGCAGAGGGAACTCCTGCGACTGTTAGCAGAACAAGCAGCAGAGAAAGAAAAAATGTCTGCAGCTTTCTGCGAAAAGAATGTTTGTGATGCATGAGAAGTCACCCCTTATCTACTACAATATATTTATGGTTAATATCCCTTACAGCCAGTAAGGATTTATCCA
>NZ_JAJCGR010000043.1:0-23046 GCF_020553125.1 Blautia sp. MSK20_18 | reverse complement strand
CCCTCTCTTCACTCCGCCCCTGTTCAATCCCTTGACTGATTCCCTGGCTGATTCCTTGGCTAATTCCCTGTTCAATCCCTTGGGCGATTCCTTGACTAATCCCCTGTTCAATCCCCTTATTAATCCACATCTGCTCAATCTCAAAACTCTTCATATATGCCACCGTAACCTTTCCATCCTCTTTAACAACCCTGACCATCTCCAACAACTCCCTCAAAACATCATTTACCGCATTCACCTCCCTGGTATCCTCCAAAAAACGAAGCAGCGCCACTAGCTCCTCAGGCACACCCGCACCATCTCCCTTCGTATTCAGAAAAACCGTCCTCAGCCCATCATCATACTCCATCTCCGGAATCTCCTCACACATATTCCGGATCGTATACACCATCCTACCCCGATCAAACGGATCATACGAACAGACAAAAATAACAAAAACCCTCTTAAGCTTCCCGAAACCCTCACCCTTCTTCAAACATCGGCTATCAATGATCGCATGATAAAACCTCACCCGCTTCGGCAGATCCTTCAGACTCACAACATCACCATTATTATCCGGCTCAATATCAAAAACAGAAGGATCCGCCAAAACATCCATCAGCTCCTCCTCAGCCAGAACATCAAGCCGCGCCCCGCGAAAACCCTCATCCCGGCCACCAAAAGCCCTCTGCGCAACAACCCGCAGCCTCCCGATCTCACGCCCCAGCACCACCTGCAGCAGCAACCTGCAAAACCTCTCACCAATACCAGGAAACGTCATCACCGCGTTAAACAAAAAATCATCCAGAAGATTCATATCCTCAAGCCGCTTCCTCTGCATAAGACTCCTCCTTTCACTATGATGGCAAAAGAAAAAACCTCACACAACCAACCGGCTCCTCCCCGCCATATTTATACAACCAACCATATGGGGATCAGATAGCCGAACGGCCCAGAATGTTCCCAGATATGTACCTTCAGTATAACCACCCCACCATCAAAAGTCAACAAAAAACCTTCGACAAAAACCGCCAAAACCTCATTCCACTGCATCCACCACAGCGCCGATGCCCTTCCCGGCACACCACAAGGAAACTCAGCCCCTGCAGCCATCCAGCGCAGCGCTGATGGCCCACCACCCTCCGGCACACCTCCACACCTCACACCCCAAAAAACCAGAACGGACAGACTGCCAGCGGGACGGCTGCATGGTCGGGACTCGGTGCGTCGGAGTAAGCCGCTGGTCATACTTGGCGCCTGGGGCTTCTGACGGGAAGGTACTCTGCGGCCACAAGCCGCAGAGTAAGCCCCATCTGTCTGAGCCAGGTACGCATCAGCGTACATGGCGAGTTATGGGGCGCCCTGCACGGCAGAAGACTCAGACGCTTAGTATGACCCGGCGAAACGACCGCACCAGGCACGACCATGCAGCCGCCCCGCTGGCAGACTGTCCGTTCGTCCCTCCCTCCATTCATCCCTCCCACCCACACAAAAAAAGAGCCCCCAGGCCAAACACCCGGGAACTCTCCCAAAAACGCAAAACTCAAATATCCAATTATCATCAATCGTTACCAGTTGTCACCAACCATCACCCAACGCGCAGCCGAAACTTCTGAATCTCCTTCTCACTGGAAACCCTCTCAATCTCAGCCCCAAGACTCCTGAGCTTCTCCTCAAAATTCTCATACCCACGCTGGATATAAACAATATCATCAACAACCGTAACACCCTCAGCAGCCAGCCCCGCAATAACAAGCGCAGCCCCCGCACGAAGATCCGGCGCACTCACACGCGCCCCCGTAAGCTTCCTCACACCATCAATAATAGCAGAGTTCCCCTCCACCTTAATATTGGCACCCATCCGGGAAAGCTCATCCGCATACTTAAACCGGTTCTCAAAAATACTCTCAGTAACAATACTCGTACCCTCAGCCAAAGCCAAAGTAACCGCGATCTGCGGCTGCATATCCGTAGGATAACCAGGATAAGGCAACGTCTTCACATGCGTACGATGAAGCACATGCGGCGCACGGACACGAACTGCATCATCAAACTCCTCAACCTCACACCCGATCTCCTCAAGCTTAGCCGTAGTAGCCTCAAGATGCTTAGGAATAACATTACGAACAGTAACATCACCACGAGTAGCCGCAGCAGCAAACATAAACGTACCAGCCTCGATCTGGTCCGGAATGATCGAATACTCCGTACGATGAAGCGTCTCAACACCACGGATACGGATCACATCCGTACCAGCACCCTTGATATTCGCCCCCATACTGTTCAGGAAATTCGCCACATCAACAACATGCGGCTCCCTCGCAGCATTCTCAATGATCGTACGACCAGTCGCCATAGAAGCAGCCATCATAATATTAATAGTAGCACCAACAGAAACCACATCCAGGAAAATATGGCTGCCATGCAGATTCTCCGCCTTGGCAACAATAGCACCATGACAGATATCAACATCCGCACCAAGAGCACGGAAACCCTTCAGATGCTGGTCGATCGGCCTGCTGCCGATATTACATCCACCCGGAAGCGGAACCTCCGCATGCTTATACTTACCAAGCAAAGCACCCAGAAGATAATAAGAAGCACGGATCTTCTTGATAAACTCATAATCCACGCTGAGATTGCCGATAGTAGAACCGTTGATCTTTACAGTAGACTTATCAATACGCTCAACCTGAGCCCCGATCTCGGAGATCGCCTCAAGCAGAACATTGATGTCCCTAACATCTGGCAGATTCTCGATCAATATAGTTTCATCAGTCATAATGGCTGCTGACAATATCGCAAGCGCCGCATTCTTCGCACCCGCAATATCCACTTCTCCAACCAGAGGATTGCCGCCTTTAATCACATACTGTTCCATAACACACCTCTATTATTTACTCCTCTATGAGCAGAAACTTTCTCTGAATTTACTGCAGGAACAAACGTTCCGCAATACCGTTTTTTAGGTCAGTTGTATATTATAACACATATTTCAGATTTGTAAACAATTTATGACGAAAACCTGTCACAACCCATGACCCGAAACACTCCAGCAAACCGTTTCCACAAGCCAACAGTTACGCCTTATCTCCCCTGTTCTTCAGTGCCTCAAGCACAACCTGGAGACTCCCCTCCAGATCCTTATCCTCTTCATCCACCACAATGTCCGCATATTTCTCATACAAAGGAACACGCTCATCATAAAGACTCGCCAGCGTCTGACCCTCCTTGAGCACAACACCACGCCCCTTAAGATTACCAAGACGCCTGGAAAGAAGCTCCAGCGAGATCTTAAGATACACCACAACACCCTCAGACTTCAGATGCTGCATAGCCTCATCGCAGTAAACCACACTTCCACCGGTAGCGATCACCGTATTCTCCACCTGGATCGAAGCATTCACACGATTCTCGATCGCCTTGAAGCCCTCTGTACCCTCATCCGCAATGATCTCACTCAGAGTCCTTTTCTCCGCCTTCTGGATCAGCAGATCAGAGTCAATAAACTGGTACCCAAGTACCTTCGCAAGAACGACACCGATGCTGCTCTTCCCCGCACCAGGCATTCCTATCAGTGTAATATTATTCATACTGTATCCTTTCATTTTAGCATAACAGCTGCCAAACCTCAACAAACGTTACGGCTCCGCAGAACCTAACGTTTCTCTCGCCCTGCCTTCCCCGACGTCTTTAACTTTCCTGACATCTTTAACTTTCCTGACGTCCCTGACTTTCCTGACATCTTCAACTTCCCTGACATCCCTGGCTTCCCCGACGTCTTCAACTTCCCTGACATCCCTGGCTTTCCTGACATCTTCAACTTTCCTGACATCCCTGGCTTTCCTGACGTCTTCAACTTCCCCGCCATCTCTGCCATCTCTGATTCCCTGTCTGCTTCCCTGTCTGATTTCTTATCCAACTTCTTCTGCTTCTTCTGCTGCTTCTTCTTTACGCTGTAGCCGAAGCTTCCCACCTTCCGGCCACCCGCCAGATACTCCCCATGGGAATAAACCAGAAGCCCCGCATCATTAAGACGAAACCTGTTGTTTTTATCCATATAAGCTTCATCCGCATGGACCGCAAGCACATCCGCAAGAAACATGTCATGAGACCCCAGCTCCTTCACCTCACGCACCCTGCACTCGATTGAAACCGGAGCCTCCCCGATCATCGGTGCAGAAACAAACTGCGCTTTCTCCTTCGTAAGGTTCAGCTTCCGGAACTTGTCCACATCACGTCCCGAACGGACCCCGCAGAAATCCGTTGCATACGCCAGCTTCTCCGTTGTCAGATTGATCACAAATTCACCCGTTTTCCGGATCATATCATAGGAATAACGGGAAGGTCGGACAGAAATATAAGCCATCGCCGGATTGGTACACACCGTACCCGTCCACGCAACCGTTATGATATTATCATGCCCCTCACCATCGGTAACACTCACCATTACAGCCGGCAGTGGATAGATCATGTTCCCCGGCTTCCATAACTGTTTCGCCATTTTCCGTCACCTCTTATGCATAATCGCTGTTCATCAACTGAGCAGCCTCCATCATAGCCGGGATCAGCTGCTTCTTTCTGGAAACCACACCCGGCAGACTGAAGGTATCTCCATCCGGTTTCCGCTCAAAAGCGATCTCCGCCATCTGCTGGCTGCCCTCCCCGTAAAACAGAAGCTCTGTAGACTCCTCCAGGATATTCGTCAGCATAAAATAAACTCTCGTGATATCATGACGGCCACACTCACTCACCATAAACGGCATCAGCTTCTCCTTGATCTCCTTAAGCTCCTCGCTGTCCATGGAACTGATCTGACCCACACCAAAGGAAACATTACCCTCACCGATAAACTTCTTGTAATCCTGATAAAAAATCTCCTCCGGAGACTTATCCTTCAGATTACTTCCCGCAGAAAACATCTCTCGGGCAAACTCCTCGATCTTGATCCCCGCGATCAGCGCAAGAGCACTGGCAGCGATCTTATCCGTCTGCGTACAGGTCGGTGAACGGAACATCAATGTATCCGAAATAATAGCCGCACAGAGAAGCCCCGCGATCTTTTCCGGGATCTCCAGTCTCTGCTCTCCGTAGATCTCATAAAGGATCGTACCCGTACATCCCACCGGCTCATTACGAAAAGCAACCGGCGTCATGGTCTGCAAGGTACCCAGCTTATGATGATCGATGATCTCAAGGATCTCCGCCTTCTCGATATTATCAACAGCCTGATCCACCTCATTATGATCCACAAGAACCACTTTCTTTTTATGCATATCCAGAAAATTACGTCTGGAGATCGTACCGATACACTTACCATGAGGATTGATCACCGGAAACGCCCTGTGACGGTTTTTGATCATAACATCCTGGATATCATCCGTAAAATCCTCGGTATTAAACGTAACCATGTTATCCCGCTTCATAACAAAGCTGACCGGAATACTCTGGTTGATCAGACGCGCAATATTAAACGTATCATACGGAGACCGGATGATCACGATATTCTTCTCATGAGCAAGCTTTATAACCTTCTCGGAAACCACGATATTCAGCCCCACGATGATACAGCTGACATTCTGGCTGATCGCCTGAAGATGATCCTCCTCACGGTCACCCATGATGATCATATCATCCTCCTCAACGTAGCCCTCCAGCATCTTCGGGTTGGCAGTACCGACAAGTACACGCCCCTTCACAAAATATCCGTGTCCGTTACCTTCCACCACTTCACCGCCAACAGTCTCGGCAATTCTCTGATACTGCGTCCTCGCATTGGAAAGAAGATAACTGTCTGTAGTATCCATATAGGTCTTTGCGATATCACCAATCGTCACAAGCCCCTCCAGACACCCATCCTTATCCCGGATCGGAAGAGAAACGATCCCGTTCTCCTGCATCAGATCCCAGGTATTCTTCAGCGACATATTCTTATCCGCCTGCGGACTGGTCCGGATATCCATATCCTTGACCTGCGTACCGATATTTCCCAGATAAGCCGGCGGCTGTACGCCAAAACGGTTCAGCACATACCTGGTCTCCTCATTGATCTGCCCCGCTCTCTTCGGGATATATTTTTTATTCTGCGTAGTTCTGTTTTTAATATCCGCATAAGCAATAGCCGAACAGATGGAATCCGTATCCGGATTCTTATGTCCGATTACAAATATTCTCTCCGGTTTTTTCATACACATCCATCCTTTTTCATCCAAAATAATCATAATTTAATATTTGCAAACAAAGCACCCAGGGAAGTAGTAGCCTCTTCCCCCGACTCCGGAAGCTCAAAAGACTCCTCCTCAACCTCCTTAGCCATCAGATCCGATGCCTCTTTAATACTCAGGCTCAGCTTACCATCCTTGATCGCGATAACCTTCACCTTAACCTTATCCCCAACACTCAAAACCTCAGAAGGCTTCCGGATCCTCTTCTCACAGATCTGAGAAATATGCACCAGCCCGGAAACCCCGTTCCCAAGCTCCACAAAAGCACCATACGGCTGCAAACTCTCAACCGTACCCTCCGTCACAAAACCAACCTGGATATTGGAAATCTTATTCCGTTTCTCCACTTCAGCCCTCTCACGAAGAATCTCCCTCGCCGAAAGCACCAGCCTCTTCTTCGCCTTATCAACCTCGATCACCCGCACCTGGATCGGCTTATTCAGAAACACCTCAGTATCCTCAACAAACTCCAAAGCAAGCCTGGATGCCGGAATAAAACCACGGACACCCTCAACATAAGCAATGGCACCCCCGTTAACGATTCCCTTCACAACAACATCCAGCACCTCACCCGAATCCTGAAGCTCCTTCAGCCTGTCCCAGGCAAGCACATCCGCAGCATCTGCTCTGGAAAGAAGAATATTCCCCTGACCATCATCCCTGCGAAGAACCATCGCCTGAACCTCATCCCCCGGCTGAACAGCCTCTTTAATATTAAACCCCGGCACCCGGGAAAACTCCTCCACCGGAATAAAACCCTCAGCATAAAACTTAAGGTCAAGAACAACCCCCGACTCATCCACACTCACAACAGTCCCTGAGATAATATCACCCTCATCGATCCTCTTAAAAGAAGCCTCCAGCTCCCTCTCAAAATCCTTCATAGACTCCGCCATATCCAGACCTCCCATTCAAACAAAAACCCAACCACCGCCGCCCCAAACCAGACGACAGCACTATAATCCTAATCATTATAGCATGCACACCCCACCCGCGCTATATTTTTTGCACTGGAAATTTCTTAACCCCTTTATTTCTCTCCAACGTACAGGACGGACTCAGATCAGCCCATTTATCACAACCTTGATGCTTTCTTTATTTCTCTCCAACGCGCAGGACGGACTCAGATCAGCCCATTTATCACAACCTTGATGCTTTCTTTATTTCTCTCCAACGCGCAGGACGGACTCAGATCAGCCCATTTATCACAACCTTGATGCTTTCTTTATTTCTCTCCAACGCGCAGGACGGACTGCCGGAGGGGCGGCTGCATGGTCGGGACCCGGTGCGTCGGAGTAAGCCGCTGGTCATACTTAGCGCCTGAGGCTTCTGACGGGAAGGTACTCTGCGGCCACAAGCCGCAGAGTAAGCCCCATCTGTCTGAGCCAGGTACGCATCAGCGTACATGGCGAGTTATGGGGCGCCCTGCACGGCAGAAGACTCAGACGCTTAGTATGACCCGGCGAAACGACCGCACCAGGCACGACCATGCAGCCGCCCCTCCGGCAGTCCGTCCGTCCCTCTCTCCATCCCTCCCCACCCACAAAAAAAAGAGCCCAAAAAAGGCCCAAAAACGAGGAGTGCCCCGGTAGTGGCTTACCGGGGCGATTATTATGAAAAAAATTGTATGTGTAATGATACAGATACACACCATTACAGCGTCTTTCGTAACGTTCTTTCGAACTATCCCTATACTACCAGACAAATATGAACAAACAATGAACATCTCGTAAACAATTAGCGCATTTGCACAATTTTTTCCAAAACACCCTCCCCCAATTTATAAAAACACCACATTCACAAACAAAACCAAAACCCTAAACATTGTACATATTGTACATCTCAACCAAACAAACCAACAACAACCCCAACAAAAGAGCCACAACCCTCACCCTCTAACTCAAACTCCATCTAAAACATCATCAAAAACACCAGCCATCACAAACCATCACCGCCGTGAAAGCATCCCCTTAATAAACTCAATCGCCTTCTCAAAAATATTCTTCACATCAGACTTCGTAACACCCATATCCTTCAAAGTACTATAAGCATCACTCACATACCCCTTGATCTGATCATCACTCATCTCAATCCCACGGAACTTACTGATGATATTAACCAGCGAACTCTTATCATCCTCATTAAGACTCACCCCAAAATGATCCGCAGCCTCATCGATCCCCTGAGAAATCTCATCATCCGTGATCTGGTTAGAATCAAAAAGCCCCTTCACATAAACAATGATATCCCCAACCTTATCCGGATCAGAAGCAAGAGACCCAACCTCATTATCCTTCAGGATCTCCTCCGCCTGACTCATAACAGAACCGGAATCAGACGCCATAACCATCATCGGAGATGTACATGAAATAACACCCGCAATAACCAAAGCTGTAACCTTGTTCAATCTTCTCATAATATTCAACCTCCATACGGGCACCAGCCCTTATCAAAAATTGCCTTTTACTATTTTTAACTATCTTTTACTGCCTTTTTATTACCTCATCATTACCTTTTCGACGCCCCTCAGTATACCACACACCCCCACCCCTCTGTAAACCTCAATTTTCCCCATTCCCACCCACGCCATTCAGACTTTATGTATATCACCAAAAATATATTCACAATATTTTCATATTTTAAACAAACTTTCCTAACATCTCATCAGTAAAATAAAAAATGTAAATTTTTCATTACTTACTTATGTCTGACACCTCAGACATAACCTCCTTTCTATAACAAATATATAGGTCCGGACAGGAAACCTCTCCAACATTCCCGTCCGGAAACGCAAAAAGAACCCGGAACAGCTGCCCGGGCTCTTTTTGCGTTTATCATATATTAATTTTTCTCATCATAAATACAGTTGGCAAGCATCGCAAACTGCTCCAGAGTCAGCGCCTCACCCCTGATATTCAGCGGAAGATCACACCTGTTGAACACATCCTCGATCTCCTCCTTACTCAGGGAAAAATCTCCGGAATTTCTGATCCCGTTCACAAGCGTCTTTCTCCTCTGGTTAAAAGATGCACGGATCAGACGGAACATAAGCCCCTCATCCTTCACATCCACCGGCGGCTTCTCATAACGCGTCAGCTTGATCACCGCACTTCCAACCTTCGGCCGCGGCATAAAACAGTTCGGCGGTACATTCGCAACGATCTCCGGCTTCGCATAATACTGCACAGCCAGGGAAAGCGCACCGTAATCCTTGGTACCGGGACCAACCTGCATACGGTCTGCAACCTCCTTCTGCACCATGACAGTGATCGAATCCACAGGAACATTCTTCTCAAAAAGCCCCATGATGATCGGAGTCGTAATGTAATACGGCAGATTCGCAACCACCTTCACAGGCTTACCGCCGTTTTTCTCATCTGCGATCTTTTTGATATCCGTTTTCAGGATATCGTTATTGATCACGGAAACATTATCCCAGTCCTTCAACGTATCCTTAAGGATCGGGATCAGCGAACTGTCGATCTCCACAGCAGCCACCTCTCTGGCAGCCTCCGCAAGATACTGGGTCATAGTTCCGATACCCGGACCGATCTCCAGTATAAAATCATCCTTCGTGATACCCGAAGACTCAATGATCTTTTCCAGAACATGCTCGTCGATCAGAAAATTCTGACCAAACCTTTTCTGGAAAACAAAATGATACTTTTGAAGGACTTCAATGGTATATTTCGGGTTACCAAGATAAGGTCTGGCCATATTTTTTACCTCTGCTTTTTCTTATTTTCAGCTGAAATCCTTTTCAAAAAGTACCGTGTAGCCATCACGGTCCACACGCTTCTTAGAACGCTTGAACAATCCGCTCTGAGCTCTCTCCATAGCCTTATCCAGCATGGTCTTCACAGTACCGATGCACATCGGCTGATCCTCCTTCTGGTTGATCCCGATCAGATTATACAGAGCAAGCATGCCCATCTGGTCGATACGGAATCCATTCTCCATGGTATAGACCTTGGCGAAATTAACAAGTTCATCGTTTGTAAATACAGGAATGTTGATCATGGATGTAAACTTCTTCGCAAGCTTCGGATATCTTGCGATCAGCTTACGCATACCGATCTTTTCATCCTCCAGGATCACGATCATTCCCTTTGTGTTTCCGGTCATAGCTTCCTCAAGCTCATCTGCTGTTTCCTGGGAAAGCTGGTTTGCATCCTCGATAACAAGGAAACCGCCGGCAAGCTTGGATATGATCTCCGGAATATCCTTTCCGTTGAGATCATCCGCAAATATATAGGCAACCTTGGAAGCCTCGATATTCAGCTCTTTACAGATTGCCGGGATCAGACTTGAGATCAGTCTCGTCTTACCTGTTTCTCTGCCGCCCATAACGATCACATTTCCGGTCTGGGAGGTCTTGTCTGCTGCGCCCATCTGCACATCGCAGAGTACATCAAGCAGCTGTTCCTTCATTCCGGGAACTGTAACAAAATAGGTGAAAAGCTGTTTCTCTTCATCTGTGAGCTCTTTCTTTCTGGAAACGATCTTTGTAGGATCCTTTTCCGGATGGATCGTAGCGATAAATTTCTCAAGCTGCTCTTCCTCGCTGAGCTCCTCTTCCTCATCGTCCTCTTCCATGGCTTCATCAGAATCATCACCGATGAGACTGCTGATAAAATCATCCTCATTCTCATCATCCTCATCCTGGAAGTCAAAGGCGTCATCACTGTATTCTTCTTCCTCATCAAGAAGATTTTCCTCTTCCGCTGAAGCCACCGGTTCCTCATGATGAAGCTTCGTTGAAGGCTCTGCTGCCGCCTTCTGCACCTGCTCCTCAGATTCCAGTGAAGGAATCTCCGGAAGCACATCCTCTTCTTCCACCGGCTTCTGTACTCCTGACGGACCATTCAGAAACTCTGCTTCTGCAGCCTGAAGATCCTCCTCAGTAACCGGCTCCTCATCTTCATCAAAGACGATATCCGGAAGTCTGGTATCGGAAGTCTCCGTTACCTCTTCCTCCTGCTGAGCGGAGATCTGCGCCATGATATCCTCGATATCTGCCGCATCCGGCTCCTCCGGAACAAATTCATCAGCCGCAATATCCAGATCCTCAATACCAGCCGGCTCTTCCGTTACGTCGGACTGCTGGACATCCGGAGATTTCTCTTCCTCCGGGATATCGATTCCCTGCTGTGTAGCTGCTGCCAGAATAGTATCCTCCAGGTTGAAGTCCTTATCCTTATCTTTATCCTTCCCGGACCTGTCACCTACAGATGCCGCAATATCCTCGATACTTCCGAAAATTCCGGACGCATCCGGGATCTCCGCGGAACTGCTTGCATTCTCCGGGTCCACATTGATCATGGACTTCGGGATCTTCAGCTCCGGCATACGAATCGTTGCGGAAAAATCAGGCTTGCCTTCCTCATTAAGCGGAACCCCTGCAGGCTTCTCCTCACTTTCCTCATTTCCGGCAGCCTTCTCCTTCATGATCTCTGCAACACTCTGGGACAAAGACATCTCTGTAGCTTTCTCAGCCTCAGCTTCTTCCGCTTCCTGATAAGTCTCTTCTTCCTCTTTATCCTGCAGTTCCTGAGCCTGCAGCTTCATACTTCCGGATGACAGGTTCTCAACACCGGATGCCAGCGGGATCTCATCCGCTTCCTGTCCGGAAAACTCTTCCTGATCTTCAGAAGGCTCATCCGAAGCTTCCTCACTTCCTTCTGCTGCTTCGATCTCCTCAGAATCTGTAAACTCCTCTGACGGTTCTGCTGCCGCAGCAGTCTCAGCCTCCGGCGCTTCCGTCTGTTCCGTCACATCCTCAGAGCCTGTGGAAACCTCATCCTGCTCTTCATCCTGCGCAGCTTCTTTTTCCTCCATATCCTCTTCCGCAGATTTCTTATGTCCGCCAAAGATATCACGGAATCCCTTGGAAAGCTTCTCCTGGAATGTCTCCGCACTGTTCAGATCCCGCTCATCATCTACCTGGATGGTATCTGTGACCGGTTTTGCCTCCTCATACTCGCCGGATGCTTCCTTGCTCTCCCTGATCTCCTGCGCCTTTTCCGGCGGGATCAGCTTCGGGATAAAACGCTGTTCGTATTTCTCTTTCTCTTCGCCAGTGAGAACACCCATCCGCTGTTTCAGGTCAAGGGCCTTCATCACATAAGTTCCGTCATTGAACCAAAGGATCATCTCATTGCAGAGATCCAGGCACTTCTGCTTGTCTCCTGCCTTGTAATAGAGCTTGGCCAACTCATAGGACCAGCGCTCCGTAAATTCCTTCTCCTTATATTCCTCAAGAATACGGATCTGTTCATTCAGAGATGCATTCTTCGCTCTGGCGATCTTATATTTCAGTATATACTGGCTGTTATCATTACCTGCCACTTCTCTGTATTCATCAAAGAATTCTGTGGCTTCACTGATCTGTCCCATTTTCAGGGAAACCTCGATCAGACGGTAAAGTATGTTCTTGCCGATCGGCGCTCTGTGGTAGGCAAGAAGAAAAATTTCCTTGCTCTCTTCATAGCGCTTGTTGGCCGCGTAGATCTCGCCCACTACACAAAGGGTACGGACGTTTTTCACACGACGCCAGTCAATGCTGTCAACAATCTGCATGGCGCCTTTGTAATCCTGGGTCTCGACCAGCTTATTGATCTGTCCCAGCTTAACGCGAAACTCCTCTTTATCCAAAATATTCACCAACTTTCCATAATCAGAATCAGTTTACCATATGCATACGGGCTTGTCAAAACCCTTTAGGCATATAAACATGCCCCTTTACCACCTGAAAAACCCTGTTGATCTTGAACTGATGGCTGACAAAATCATCCAGTCCTGTACAGGTGATCAGAGTCTGTATATCGTGGATGCTTTCCAGCAGATATGTCTGCCTGCTGCTATCCAGCTCCGAAAGAACATCATCCAGCAGAAGAACCGGTGTATCCCGGATCTTTTTCTTCACCAGATAGATCTCCGAAAGCTTCAGGGAAAGGGCCGCAGTCCTCTGCTGCCCCTGGGAACCATACCTCCGGATGTCGATCCCGTTGACCTTTACGCAGAAATCATCTCTGTGCGGTCCCACGGAGGTCAGCTTCATCCGAAGATCCCGCTCCCGGTTCCTGGAAAGCTTATCCTCAAACTCGGCCGCCGTCACACTTGGCTCGTACAGGATCTCCAGCTCCTCGATCCCGCCGGTAAGGCCTTTATGAAGCCCCCTTGCGATCTCGTTAAGCTCCTCCACAAAGGCTTCCCGCTTCCCGATGATCTTCTTTCCGTAATCGACCATCTGCATATCCCAGACATCCAGGGTACCTTTCAGCCCGGGGTTCATATAACAGTCTTTGAGAAGACGGTTTCTCTGGTTCACGATGTGATTGTAGCCGGCCAGCTCCGTGATATAAACACCATCCAGTTGACAAAGCTCCGAATCCAGAAAACGTCTTCTCTCTCCCGGTCCATTCTTGATAATATTAAGATCCTCCGGAGAAAAAAACACCAGATTCACCACCCCCAGCAGCTCCCTTGCCTTGCGGATCGGTAGCCCGTTGATGGCAACTCCCTTTGCTTTGTTTTTCCGGAGGTGCATGTCTATTTTGTATGAAAGATCGCCCTTCTTCACCATCATTCGGATATGGGATTCCTCATTCTCAAAGCGGATCATCTCCCGGTCCTTGCTTCCCTTGTGAGATTTGCTGGTACCTGCCAGATAAACCGCCTCCAGGATATTGGTCTTTCCCTGGGCATTGTCGCCGTAGAGAATATTGGTGCCCTGATCAAAATTCATCTCCAGCGACTCATAATTCCTGAAATTATTCAGTCTGATGGATTCAATGTACATTCCTTCACCCGATCACATAAATATCTTTTCCATCGTAGGAAATGGTATCTCCAGGATGGATCTTGCGGCCACGGCGGTTCTCCACCTCACCGTTCACCAGTACCAGACCATCATTGATGGCATATTTCGCCTCAACGCCGTCCTCCACAACACCGGCCAGCTTCAGCGCCTGACCAAGCTTGATAAATTCGTCTTTAATTCTGATCTCCAATTTTTTCTCCTCTTATCTCCGGGGTATTTTCTCCGTCAGATCGGTCTTTTCTGATCTTCTGACGGTATTTAAAATCCCCCAAAATACAAATTTCACCGGAAGGCGGTAATTTAAATACCCCCCTTCCAGCAGTTTACACATGAAACAATTCTCAGAACACGATCGCATTCCCATGCACAATCGGTCAAAAACGTTCACATTACCCCAGGTCTTATCTGGCCTGATTCTGGTTGATGTTTACAGGAAGGATCAGGTAAGTATAGTTCTCCTCATCGTCACGGATAAAGCACGGTGCCTTCGGATTTACAAGATAGATCGTCACAGTTTCATCATCAATAACACGAAGCGCATCGATCAGGAATTTCGGGTTGAAGCCGATCATGATATCCTTACCCTCTTTTTCAATATCGATCTCTTCATTCATGGAACCCATTGCAGAATCAATGCGCAGCTCCATATCATCGTCTGTGATGTTGATGATGATCGGTTTTTTATCAACCTCACGTACCAGAAGTGTGGCACGGTCGATACAATCCAGGAACTCTTTTTTGTTGATCTTCAGTTTTGTCTCATAATCACTGGAAAGCATCTGGTCAATTCTGAAATATTCTCCCTCGATCAGTCTGGAAACTACCATAGTCTGATCAAATTCAAATAAAATATGGTTTTTTGTAAAGTAAATGCTGACCTGATCATCCACTTCTCCGGAAAGGATCTTGCTGACCTCGCTTAAAGTTTTGCCCGGAACTACCACCTTACGGTCAGAATAATCTTTCTTAAGAGACATTTTTCGGATAGAGATACGATGTCCGTCCAGAGAAACTACCTTCAGACAGTTATTTTTGATCTCAAAAAGCTCACCGGTCATAAGCTTATTGTTTTCATTTACAGCAATCGAAAAAATAGTCTGGCGGATCATTTCTTTCAGTGTGTACTGAGAGATCGTCAGCGGTTCATCCTTCTCGATCATCGGTAAATAAGCAAAATCTTCTCCTGATTTTCCAGGGATATTGAATTTTGCTTTTTCACAGGTAATGGTTGCTGCATATTTATCATCGGTCTTAATGGTAACATCATTATCCGGAAGTCGTCTGATGATTTCATAGAAGATTTTTGCATCAAGAGCAACTTTACCTTTTTCTTCAATAGTACCCTCAACGATGGTTTCAATTCCCAGCTCCATATCGTTGGTGGTAAATTTGATCTGGTTTGTGGTTGCATCCATGAGAATACATTCCAGGATTGGCATTGTGGTTTTTGATGGAACTGCTTTGAGTGCGATACTTACACTTTTTAACAGACTTGATTTGGAGCAGATGATTTTCATAGTGTGTATAACTCCCTTTCTGAACAAATTGTGGTTTTTATAAATATATTTATAGAAAAAATCCGCAGTAACCGCCGTAGGGGGACAGATTTTGTGAAAAACTCCCGCAGGCCTGATGTTTTCAGGGGTTTTCCGTTGGGATAACTTTGTGTAAAAGTGGTATTTTCGCATGTGAATAACCCGGGGATAAAATTACCGCCGCGTTTTGGCAAAAAAGTTGTACACATCTCTCCACATACAATCAACACGTTATACACCAGTAATGTGGAAAACTTCCCTAACCTTGTGGATTAATCTTCTTTTTCAATATATCAATGGTATTTTTTAAGTTATCGTCGTTCTGCAATTCGTTTTCGATCTTTTCGATACCGTGCATAACGGTGGTATGGTCACGGTTTCCGAGCGCTTTTCCGATATTTTTCAAAGGTGTGGATATGATCTCACGGCAGAGATACATGGAAACCTGGCGGGGCATGACGATCTTGGAGTTTCGTTTGTTTCCGCTTAAGTCCGCAGGTGTGACTCCGTAATGCTCTGCAACAACGGAGATGATGTATTCCGGTGTGATCACTTTTTTCTCATCCGGAGAAATAATATCCTTCAGTGCCTGCTCTGCCAGCTCCAGAGTTACTTCCTTTTTCTCAAGCTTGGCTCCGGCCATGACCTTGTTGAAGGCACCTTCCAGCTCACGGATATTGGATTTGATATTGGTAGCGATATATTTGATAACATCTTCACTGATGTTGTAGCCGTTCATTTCTTCATTTTTATGAAGGATCGCCATTCGGGTTTCGTAATCAGGCAGCGTGATATCTGCGATCAGACCCCACTCGAACCGGGAACGGAAGCGCTCTTCCAGGATTTCCATATCCTTCGGTGGTTTATCAGAGGATATGATGATCTGCTTTTTGGCACTGTGAAGACTGTTAAATGTATGGAAAAATTCCTCCTGTGTGGATTCTTTTCCTATAATAAACTGAATATCATCGACAAGAAGAACGTCGATATTTCTGTATTTTTCACGGAATTTGCTCATTGCCGTGTTATTTCCGTTTCGGATGGTTTCGATCAGCTCGTTGGTGAATTCCTCACTGGTTACATACAAAACACGGCTGTTTTCGTCGTGTTCCAGAATGAAATGAGCGATGGAATGCATAAGATGCGTCTTACCAAGACCGGCTCCGCCATAGATAAACAGTGGATTGTAGGTATCTCCCGGTGATTCGGCAACTGCAAGAGCTGCGGCCTGGGCGAATTTGTTATTACTTCCTACAACGAAGGTGTCGAAGGTGTATTTTGGATTTAAATGCGCCTCTTCGTAACGTGTATCCTGAACCTGTTTATCATAAGAAGTGTTTTTTTCTGTTTTTTTGGGGAGATCTTTTTCCAGAACGAAGCGAACCTCGCATTCTTCCATGCCTGTCAGTACACAGATAGTAACCTGGAGGGGTATTTTGTAGCGTTTACTGATGTAATTGACTCCGATCGCTGCCTGTTCAGAGGGAACAACCACTGTTATCAGCTTTCCGTCAACCTCATAAACTTTTAGCGGCTTGAGCCAGGTATTAAAAGGGACATCAGTCACCTCATATTCAGATTTGACAGTTTGCAGGATCTCCTCCCATTTTTCAATAACAGCGTCCATTTTTTCCTCCCATGAGTATTATAATAACCCCAGTCTGCGACTGGAGATAGATATCCTTTTATATATTACAATGAAAATGGGGTTTTCGCAATGGAAAATCCTTGAGATTTTTGGGAAAAGAATGTGGATAATGTGGGGAAATTACTGTGGATTAGGGTGGATTATTGTGGATAAGAGTCCTGGAGGTTTCCATAAGTCGAGAATTGGTGGAAAATGTGGAAGAATTATGTGTATAAAAAAATCCACCTTAAAAATACCGCAAATAAAGGGTTTTTTTGAAAACGATGTGAACAAACTCTCCGAAAAAGTGGATAGATTTCCGGTCAATCCACAAGTTATCCACAAGTTATCCACAAAATGTGGATAATGTTACGTAAACCATAAGCGCTTTCCACATAAGAGAAAAAAATAAATACCGTAAGGTGGGGGTATTTTATAGAACCCTTGATTTTATCGGGTTTTTTGCAATTTTTACTTGACGAAAAGGAGGTTTATTTATATAATTGAAACGATGTTCTGAATGATAAGTTATTTCATAACAATTAAAAATAGATAAAGGAGGTGCTTTACCTATGAAGATGACATTTCAGCCAAAAAAGAGATCCAGAGCTAAAGTTCACGGCTTCAGAGCTCGCATGAGCACAAAGGGCGGACGTAAAGTATTAGCTGCAAGAAGATTAAAAGGAAGAAAACAGTTATCAGCATAAGCTGCAAGACCGCATTTATGTGGTCTTTTCTTCTATCCGGAGAAATATCCGCGCAGGCGGAATCTAATTAAGGAGGATTCGTTTGATCAGATCAGAGTCCTTAAAGAAAAATCAAGATTTTAAAGTTGTATATCAGAACGGAACATCGTACGCAAATCGGCTTCTGGTGATGTACGTGCTGAAGAATCAGCACATGAAGAATCGTCTGGGAATATCAGTAAGCAAAAAAGTAGGGAACAGTGTGGTTCGCCACAGACTCACCAGATTGATCAGAGAAAGCTATCGTCTCAACGAAACAGATTTTGACAGTAACCTTGATATTGTAGTAGTAGCGAGAGCCGCAGCCAAGGGCAAGAGCTTTCACGAGATCGAGAGTGCTTTTCTGCATCTTGCAAGAAAGCATCATATAACAGGGAATGAACATGATAAAGAAATTTCTGATTAAGATGATAAGGCTCTATCAAAAATATATATCGCCGATGAAGAGAACGAAATGTCCTTATATTCCCACATGTTCTCAATATGGTTTGGAAGCAATCGAAAAATATGGCGCATTTAAGGGCAGTCTTCTTGCGGCATGGAGGATATTGCGATGCAATCCTTTTTCCCACGGAGGCTATGACCCTGTGCCATGAATTATTTTGTGACTGTTCAGTACTTCCGCAGTTAGTGGACGAATGAATAGTTACCGGACTTTTACAATTGAATAAGAAGTCTAGGAGGAAATGAATTTGGAACTGTTTTTAGCAACAAAAACCGGAACTCCTATTATCGGACAGATCGCGTCTGTGATGGGATGGATCATGGATGGCATATATAAGATGCTTGACGGCCTGTTCGGAATCCAGAACATTGGTCTTTGTATCATTATCTTCAGTATTCTTATCTTTGCCTTTATGACACCGCTGCAGATCAAGCAGCAGAAATTCTCCAAGTTAAGCGCGATCATGCAGCCTGAGATCCAGAAGATCCAGAAGAAATATCAGGGTAAAAAGGATCAGGCTTCCATGATGAAAATGAACGAAGAAACCCAGGCTGTTTATCAGAAATATGGTGTTTCTCCAACCGGTAGCTGTGTACAGTTAGCCATTCAGATGCCTATTCTGTTTGCTCTGTATCAGGTTATCTACCGGATTCCTGCTTACGTTGGAAGTGTAAAGAACATTTTTACTGGTGTAGTTGACAACCTGCTAGCTGTAAACGGATACACAGATATCCTGCAGCAGTTTATCACAGACCATTCCATGACACGAGTGCGTCTCGTTATGGACAGTGCCGGAAATGCTACAAGTAACTCGATTGTTGATTTTCTGTATGCACTTTCTCCTTCCCAGTGGAAAGAGCTGGCACAGATGAATCAGTTTTCAGGATTTTCTGATGCGATCACAAAAGCATCCGGCAATATTTCCAAGATGCAGGGCTTCTGTGGCCTGAATATCGCAGACCAGCCGCTGTACTATATCATGGAATTCTTCAAAAATCATGGTTCTCTGTTACTTGCGATCGTAGCACTTCTGATCCCGGTTCTTGCATGGGCAACTCAGATGCTGAACCTGAAGCTTATGCCACAGGCTGCAACACAGCCGGCAGACGGAAATGATCAGGCCAGCGCAATGGCAAACTCCATGAAAACCATGAACATGGTCATGCCTCTGATGTCTGCATTCTTCTGTTTTACATTCCCGGTTGGTCTTGGTATCTACTGGATCGCCAGTGCTGTCGTTCGAAGTGCCCAGCAGTTTGCGATCAATCGTCATCTTGATAAGATGAACATTGATGATCTGGTTAATGAGAATATGAAGAAGATCGAAGCGAAGCGTGCGAAGGAAGGACTTCCGCCGCAGAAGATCACCAATCAGGCTCATCAGTCCGCCAAGAATATCAATAAACCTGTGATCAATAAGGGCAACAGCGGAAACAATGGTGCTTCAGACAGAGCACAGAAGGTTGATACTGCCTATGAGAAGGCAAGAAGTGCAAAACCGGGCAGCATCACAGCTAAAGCAAATCTCGTAAGAGACTTTGATGAGAGAAATAAGAAGAAATAATCAGGAACGGAGGGGTTCGTAATGGAGGATTACATTCAGTTTTCAGCAAAAACAAAGAATGAAGCTATCACAAAAGCGTGTCTTGAGCTTGGAACTTCCAGTGACCAGCTTGATATTCAGGTTATCAGTGAAGGCAGCTCCGGATTCTTCGGAATCGGCAGCAAACCTGCCGTGATCAAAGTTCGCAGAATCGAGCCAGTTTCTGATATGCAGGAGATCGATGAACTGGTAGAGTCCGTGAAACTGGACGCTATCAAAGAAGAGAAGAAATTAGAAAAGCCTTTTACTCCGGATGTAAAGAAAGAATCTGCACCGAAAGCAGCTCCTGCAGAGGAGAAGAAGCCGGTGAAGAAAGAAGCTGTACAGGTGGAGAAGGCATCCGAAGAAGCACCTGCAAAGGCAGCAGCACCAAAGGAAAGACCTGCAAGGGATTTCCAGGGCAAAGCAAAGCCTGCACGTGAGAAACAGCCAAGAGCTCCAAAGGAGCGTCAGCCGAAGGAAACACGTGAGAGAGCACCGAAGCAGGGCAGACCGATAGAGATCCTCAGCGATCCGGAGAAGATCAGAGAGGTTGAGGAGAGAGCAGTCGTATTTCTTCGTGACGTATTCGGTTCCATGGATCTTGGAGAAGTGGAGATCACATCGAAATACAACACTGCAGACGGTTCTCTGGATGTGGATTTTGAAGGTGAGGATATGGGTATCCTCATCGGAAAAAGAGGCCAGACACTGGATTCTCTTCAGTATCTGACAAGCCTTGTGGTAAACAAAGGCGAGTCTACCTACATTCGTGTAAAACTCGATACCGAGGACTACAGACGCCGTCGTAAGGAAACTCTGGAGAACCTTGCAAGAGGAATTGCCTTCAAGGTAAAGAAAACCAGAAAACCGGTAGTTCTGGAACCGATGAATCCGTACGAAAGAAGGATCATCCATGCATCTCTGCAGGGCAACCGCTATGTAGAGACAGTCAGTGAGGGAGAAGAACCTTACAGACATGTAGTAGTAAAACTGAAACGCAATAATTGATGATCCACCGGTAAAGCTATAAGCCGTATCCCGGAGCGTAAGCTCCGTGGGTACGGCTTTTTTGTATGGAACTGAAAATTAAAAATTATCATTGCAATCTCCGCAACAATTCTTTATAATCATTGAAGAGCAAATAACAAAAAGATATTTCTGCAGCGGACATCCGGAATGCAGAGATTAGAGCGTATTTGAAAAATCATTCCCGCAATCTGCACGCCCCACTTTGCGGTATATTTTGCCCGAATTCAGTTGCCGTAGCCCGCTACGGCGCCTTCATCCGGACAAAATCTCCCACAAATTGTGACGCACATCTTGCAGAAAGCCTTTTTCAAACACGCTCTAGCATTATAAATATGGAAACTGACAGAAGATGTTATTCTAGGTGAAAGCGTGAATAACACGTGTTTTTTGCGTGTAAAAAGCTTTTCCGGAGTAACATTTTTGCGTTTAACCGGATGCTTTTATCCGAATGCTTTTATCCGTTTGACAAAGGAGAGTGAAAAATGGAAGAGACAACGATTGCTGCGATTTCCACAGCCATGAGCGCATCGGGAATCGGGATCGTCAGGATCAGTGGCCCGGAGGCTTTTGAGATCGCATCCGGAGTATACCGTTCCAAGGGTGGAAAAAAATCTCTGAAAAACGTCCCAAGCCACACCATCCATTATGGATATATTTATGATAACGAAGAAATGGTAGACGAAGTGCTGGTCATGGCCATGCGCGGACCACGGACATATACAGGAGAAGATACCATAGAAATCGACTGCCACGGCGGCGTTTTAGCCATGAAAAAGGTACTGGAAACTGTGTTGAAAAACGGAGCCATTATTGCCGAGCCGGGAGAATTTACCAAGCGTGCATTCCTCAATGGAAGGATCGATCTTTCACAGGCGGAGGCCGTTATGGACGTGATACAGTCCAAAAATGAGTACTCATTAAAGAATTCTGTAGGACAATTAAAAGGTTCGGTCCGAAAAACTGTACAGCAGATCAGGGAAAAACTACTGTACCATATAGCGTACATTGAATCGGCATTAGACGATCCGGAGCACTATGATCTGACAGGATATTCGGAAGAATTAGAGCAGATCGTAGCAGAAGAAAAAGAAAAAATACAGAACCTGTTAAAAACAGCCGGAGACGGAAAGATCATACAGGAAGGTATCCGTACCGTGATCCTGGGCAAGCCGAACGCAGGGAAATCTTCTCTGCTGAACCTGCTTCTGGGAGAGGACAGAGCCATCGTGACCGATATCGCAGGAACCACCAGAGACGTACTGGAAGAGTATATCAACCTGCATGGGATCACATTAAAGATCGCTGACACAGCCGGAATCCGCCAGACAGAAGACATCGTAGAGAAAATCGGTGTATCCAAAGCCAAAGAAATGGCAGCAGACGCAGATCTGATCCTCTACGTTGTAGATTCCTCCGTGCCGTTGGATGAAAACGACGAAGAAATCATAAAAATTTTGCAAGAGAAAAAGACAATTGTCCTCTACAGCAAGACAGACCTTGAATCTGCTATAGATATAGAGGATTTAAAGAGCAGAATAAACCAGCCGGTGATCCCAATCTCCGCAAAAGAAGAAACCGGGATCACAGACCTGGAAGAAAAAATCCGGGAAATGTTCTTCAGTGGGGAGATTGATTTCAATGATGAAGTCTACATCACCAATGAACGCCACAGACAGGAGCTTTTAAAAGCACAGGAAAGTCTTTCTCTGGTAGAAAATAGCATAGAAAGCGGAATGCCGGAGGATTTTTATTCCATAGACCTGACAGATGCATACGAAAGTCTGGGACGGATTCTGGGAGAATCACTTGGGGAAGACCTTGTTAATGAGATATTTTCTAAATTTTGTATGGGGAAATAATAACCGCATGGGCTGCGGAGGCCCCGGCCGAATGGCCGCATGGATTGCGGAATCTCGGCCGTATATGCCGCATGGATTGCGGAACTCCGGTCGTATAACCGTATAGATTGCGTCTACCTGCTGTATGCCACATGGACTGCGGAAGCCCGCAGAGGGTAGATCACATTGGAATGTGAGAAAACCGCAAAGGGGCAC
>NZ_JAJCGR010000042.1:0-23062 GCF_020553125.1 Blautia sp. MSK20_18 | reverse complement strand
TTTTACGGACGGCTACTGACCCCGCTGTCTATTCAACAAGCGGAACGTCTCGTCCGATGGAATTCATCCACATAGTAACGGGTGGATTTATGAGCGGAACGGTTGATCGTCACTCGGTTCCATACCTGGTCCTGCACAATCAGCATCCCGATCTTCTTCAGCTGTTTTCCAAGCTCCTTGATATCAAAACATACGATACGGTTGTTGATGTCCACATTTGTGCGATGATTAAATACATTTAGGGAACCTGTAACGTAAATCTCCAATGAAGTTGCCAGACGCTGTGCTTCCGGCTCTTCCTGTTTCCGCAACAGATTATATAAATCCTCCAGTATCGGCATCTTCTCTGGCACCGGATCAGCGAGATATTCCTGATAGACCAGCCGCACACAACGGTCAATGATCGTCTTTTCTACCGGTTCCAGTCCATTCTTTCCACCGACAATCAGTTCACACAGGGACAGAATAAAATCTGCCTTTAAGGACAGCGGATTATCTTCCTCTGAATAATTCAGGTTCAGATCCATCGGATTGATATACTGGTCTGATACCGGTGAAATCCGGATGACCTGTCCGTGCAGTGCCTGCACCAGTGGATAATACTCGGCTTCTGGATCACAAATAATAATATCGTCCTCCGTAATCAGGAAACAGTTCGTAATTTCTCTTTTTGCTGAGAAGGATTTACCGGAACCAGGTGTACCAAGAATCAGTCCATTCGGGTTCTTCAGACGCTTCCGGTCAACCATAATCATGTTGTTGGATAATGCATTCAATCCATAATAAAGAGCTTCCCCTTCCTGGAACAGTTCCTGTGTCGTAAATGGCACAAAGATCGCTGTTGCCGATGTGGTAAGCCCTCTCTGAATCTCAATTCGATTGACTCCCAGTGGAATACAGGACATCAATGCTGCTTCCTGCTGATAGTCCAGCTGTTTTAAGGAACAGTTGTATTTTTGTGCGATACCCTGTACCTGGAAGATATTGTTATCCAGCTTCTGACGCTTCTTTGCGGTATTCATCACCAACACTGTCACAAGAAACATACGCTCATTTCTGGACTGTAAATCTTCCAGCAGATTCTTTGCTTCTTCCCCGTAGGTCACAAGATCCGATGGAAGCACATCCATGTCATACCCGGAACGTACCGCCCGCTTCTGCTCTTCAATCTTCATCTTATCCAAATCTGAAATCTTGCTCTTGATCATCTTGATCGCAGAACTCTGGTCAATGGACTGGATATGAATATTGACATTGATGCTGTCATCCACATCCAGGAAATCTGCAAGCATCCGGTCTGTAAGCTCCGGTGCCAGGATCTGCAGATAACTCACGCTTCCCATGGTCTTTCCCATCAGAAATGTCTGATTCTTGGAAAAGTTAAAGGAAGTTGGTGCAATAAAGTCTTTGGTCTTTAATCCTGTTTCCGGCAGCATCTTGTACTGGAACTTAAATGGTTCAATCCGATCCTGGTTGAACACATGATACAGAATCTCCAGTCGCTCCAGACCATTTAAGGAATGTGCCTGTGCTCCCAGAACTTTAAAGTTGTTCAGGATATCGGCTTCAATCCTTTCAAGCCTTGGTCTTGCCACCTTCAGGCTTTCTGCTTCGATTCCAAAAGTGATATACTTGGTTTTCACCAGACCATTGTTTCCCTTGGAAAGCTGATTTTTTAACATGGTCCGGTACTCCTCACGAATGGCATTGAAGTCATCGTTCTGATCCGGAATATCAATACTTTTCTCAAATTCAGCCACATCCACCTGCTGATTGATAAAGGACAGCTGCACACTGATGGAAGAATCAAAGTAATTTAAAAAATCACAGTAATTCTCAAATATCGTGGTCTTATCCTCATTTAAAGCCAGCTGATAATTGATGTCATAAAACTGAATTGTCTTAGAGAAAAAGGTCTTTGTCACCTGGCAGATACCATCCTGCAGCATCCGAATATACGGAATACTCTGCTGTGCAGTTGTAGGAATGTTTTTCTGTTTCCTACGATCCCGTTCCTGCTTCTTCCTACGCTTTTCCTGTTCTCTTTCTTTTCTGCTTTTTTTGTTTCTTCTTTCCTGACGGTTTCTTTTTTCCGCCAGGGACAGACGCTCCTGCTGAGCCTCCTGCTTTGTCTTTTTTGCCATCCGGCACACCCTCCTTTTTTACAAGGGTGGAAATCTCCTGATAAAAATTTTCTGTCTTATATGGTCTTACCGCTGGACATATAAACTTCTGTCGAATGATATTTGCCACCACTTTTTCAAAGGGAAGCCCGTCTTTTTCATACATCGCCATGAAGAAAAACGGAAGCATGATCGTTACCATCAGAATGGCAGCGATACTGGAACCGATTGGTTTTCTCATGAACAGATAAAACGGAATTCCCACAACTGCGGCAAGTGAAAAGAAAATCAACTGCCGCTTTGTCAGATTTAACGCTACTTTTGTTTTGACCTTGGTAAGGTCTTTTGGTACTGGTACATACGCCATGGTATGCGCTCCTTTCCTGCCCGTTAGTGGGCATTGAATATTGATTTGCTAAGGCTTCCGGTCTTGAATAATGAAAATGCAAGAATCACGGTATACGCCGCTACTGAAAACATTGCTGCATGAAGGTCACTGGATATGGTCATTGCATTTACTAAAACTGCATAAATTCCCACACAGACCATCATGAAGAATCCCTGAAATGCCAGTGCGAACAAGCCTTTTAAATAGTTGTTTCCGATATTGCCCCATTCCTTATTGGTCATGGTGGCAAACGGAATTGGTGCTATGGAAGTATAAAGGTAAATTTCTATCATTCTTCCGTACAAAATAACGGTTATGATGATCGACAGAATCCGCATGGTAATACTGATCAACAGCGTTTCCATGGATAGCAGGAACAAATCCCCCAGTTCCATATCTTCCAGTGCATCCACAATCCTTGCGACTGCTTCTGATGCATCCACCGCTGTGTTCCCGGAGATCACCCCGGCGGCATTGTTGACCACATGCTGGCCAACATCAAAGACCGCCATCGTGATATTGAACGTATTTGTCACCAAATAAATGGCTACATACGCCTTGAAAATCCAGAGGAAAATGTTGTAAGTCTCAAATTCATGGAAATTGTTTTTCTGCGTTACCATCGTAATCAGCTCATAGCACAAGACAAAGGTGATGATCAGTCCCGCAATGGGGACAATTACTGTCTGGGAAATGTTCTGGATCAGATTAAAGATCCCTGCATTCCATCCCTGCGGTGTCTGTCCCACCTGCCCGGCTATGGTTCCCACCTGCTCATTGACAGACGTGAACATGTTATCCAAACATGACTTGATAAGCCCGATCAGGATATCCTTTATCGCTTCCGTAATTCTCTCAATGATGGTGTTCATCTACCACTCCTCTTAAGAGAACAATGTTGCCAGCTGTGGAATCAGGGTAGTTCCCAGCAGCATGATTCCGGCACCAGCCATCAGCTGTTTTATGTCTTTTATGAGAAAATATTTGCTCGAAATGAGCCTTGAAAAGATTAAAATAGATTAAATTTTGATAGATTTTTCTTATTTATGGGAGCCGGAACCTCTTTCGATGGTTCCAAGCTCCGGTATTGGTTTTAAGTTGAAATGAATTTCCATTGTGACCGTTTCAGGAGTACGGCAGTAATTTTCTGTTCCGTCTTTCTCCTGCGGTTCTGAGATAACGATTTTACTGATCAGCCGGTTCAGAAGATTGGCATCCAGTTCTTTGATGTCCGCATACTCGCTAATATCGTCAATCCACTGCTGGGACTGTGCATCCAGTTTTTCTTCCGTATTCAGCACACTCTCATTCTGGAAAAGTTCCTTTTTGATATCTGTCTGCTCCTTCTGTGTCTTCTCCAGCATCTTATCAAAAACAGATTCTGTAATCTTGTCATTGATAAGGTCATCATACAGTTTTGCAATCAGCCGGTCTAACGTTTCCAGGCGGTCTTTCTGCTTTGATACCAGCTTCTCCAGACTTTCCCTGTGTCCCTGTGTATCTTCCTCGCATAACTCCTTTACCCGGTTTTCCAGTTCTGTTCCGTCTCCGGTAACTGCTTTTGCACATTCCTGGATTCTGGTAAGGACTGCATCATACAGGTCATCAGCGTCCACCCGGTGCTGGGTACAATGTGCTTTCCCCTTATGGATATAAGTGGAACAGGTATAAACTTCATGCTGGTCTTTGGTGTGCGTCTTCTTCAACGTCAACGCACCGCCACACTCTGCACAGCGGAGTAATCCGGCAAACATGCTGTATTCTCCCTGTTCTGTCTGGCGTTTCCTGCCTTTCATCTTTGCCTGTACCAGATCAAATACATCCTGCGGAATGATTGCTTCGTGGGTATCCCTGACTGTGATCCAGTCCTCCGGAGCTTTATCTCCCTGATTGCCAATCTTGAAACGGTAGTACCTTTTCTGGGAAGCCATGTCACCACAGTAAACGGGATTCATCAGCAGGGATTTCAGATAGGATTCATCCCATACATATTTCCCATTTTCCGGGTCTTTCTTTTCCCATTTTGTGTAATAGGTGCGGAGTCCCCGTTTCCGGTGCCACCATGACGGGCAGGGAATCTGCTGGCGTTCCAGTTCTCTGGATATAAAGTTAATCCCATGACCGTCCACCGCCCACTGGAAAATTTTCCGGACAATCGGTGCTGTCTCGTCGTCAATCAGGAGATGTCCCTTTTCCTCCGGGTCTTTCTGATATCCCAGTGGTGGAACAACACCTGTAAACTTTCCCTTGGTTGCCTGCAGGTGATAGGACGCATGGACTTTCTTGGAAATATCTCTGGAATACATCTCGTTCAGCACGTTCTTAAATGGGGCAATCTCATTGTCTCCGGCAAAGGTATCCACATTATCATATAATGCGATATACCTTACTCCATGCTTTGGGAAAAACTCCTCCATCAGAAATCCTGTCTGTACATGGTTTCGTCCCAGTCGGCTCTGGTCTTTGGTAATTACAAGATTCACCAGTCCTTTTTCACAGGCTTTGAGAAGTCTCTGCAAATCAGGTCGGTCTGTGTTCAATCCTGTATAACCATCGTCCTGAAACACATCCACCACCTGCCAGCCCTGTGACTGACAGTAATTCACCAGTATGTCTCTCTGGTTGGAGATGCTGGCACTCTCTCCGGTCAATTCGTCATCTTTGGAAAGTCGGCAGTATACACCAACTCTCCAGGTTGCATTTCTTTCTATATTGTTACTCATATATCTGTTGTTCATCTGATACCTCCGTTACTTTGCACATCCTACGCAGATTTCAGATTACTGAACTCATAATCATTATACTGCTTATCTTTCATTATTGCAAGTTTATCTTTTGTTTTCGTGTCACGTATTTTCTGTGCGATCACCTCTGCAAACACTTCTTTTGCGTCCTGATCACCGTCAAAATATACTCTGATGTTGATAATTTTCTTCTTCACTGCCATTGTAAAACCTCCATTTTTTGCAAAAAAAGAGCAGCTAATCCATTTTTACAGATTAACTGCCCAGACTGTTGGTTACATATATTAAAATTTTTGTATTAACATTTCAGAAATTGGGGATATAATAAAGACAGGGATAAATCCCTGTCAGATGAACTGCATATTTTAATTTTCCCATTGAAAACAAGAGGAATGTGTGGTACATTTGTTATAGGAAAAGCACCCACTCCAAAGTGGATGCCGCCTGAGTTGACTAAATGGTCTTACGACCACCGCCTATCCTGTTGGCAGACAGGATAGGCATTTTTATTTCCTCTTGTTCTTCCGATCAAGAAAGGCAATAATCGCAATTAACAGGCTACCAAAAGCGATCAGTAAACTGAGTACGCCTAAGAATATTGAGATAATCTCATAAGCTGTCATATCACGCACCTCCTTTCTTTCATCTCAGAACCCCGAAAGGCTCCGGTCTGTAAATATCAGGAGGCAGCCACACCCTGTCACAGGTGCTTCCCCGTAACATTGCTGTTACCGGATAATCATACCATTATATCCGCCATATTACAATTCATTTTTGTTCCAGATTCACAGCAATCCTTATTCTGTATGGATACCTGCTATTTCCGTTTGATTGCCTTGCACCGGCAGACGGCAGATAGGGTATCTATAAAGCCTGCCGTTCACTCCAAAATTCTGCCGTCACCCATTCTCCCTTGTTTTTTTAATCGAATGGTATTTTCCTGCTTTTCATTCATCCGATAATCCAGTTCTTCTTTCATCCGGCTTCTGGCTTCTCGCATGGTTCTCTGGGAGATTCCCTGTGCTTTTGCCTTTTCATCCAGTTCCCGGATTGTGACTGCATTTCCGTCTGCAAGCAGTTCATAGATCAGTTTCGTTCCCCGTTGCAGTTTTGTTTCTGTCGGCTTTCCTTCCTTTCCGTCCAGAAGATCATCTGCGGAAATCTCATAAGCTCCCACCCAGCGGAATCCTTCTTCATCTCCAAGTTTAAATGCCATCGTCTCACCTGGAGGTGCAAGAGAACTTTTCTCATGGATCAGTACTCTTGTTGTCGGGTCTTTCTTTACTTTCCCGATAAAAAGCAGGCTTCTCACCGCCGCCATGATATCAATAGAACCAAGTCCCCGGTAAGTACTCTGTGTCCCTGAAGATTTATTCAGATGTCCGATCAGCACAATCGCACAACCGGTCTTTTCAGCGATCATTCCCAGTTTCCGGAATACCGGACGGACTTCATTTGCCCGGTTCATATCCACATCGGCACCGATAAAAGCCTGTACCGGATCAATGATTAAAAGTCTGACCTGATTCTGACGGATTGCTTTTTCAATACGGTCATCGGATAACGTCAATGCTTCCTCTGTATCATCAATGACCATCACCCGACTCAGGTCTGCTCCTGCTTCCACCAGCCTCGGCTTAATCGTATCTCCCATACCGTCTTCTGCAGTCTGATAGATCACATTAAAAGGTTCAATCTCTTCCATGTTCGGGAAAGTCTTACGGTTCGTGCAGGCTGCGGTCAGCATCATGGCAAAATAAGTTTTTCCCTCTCCTGGATTGCCCTGAATAATCGTCAGTTTTCCAAATGGCAGATAGGGAAACCACAGCCATTCTACACTGGTCTGTTCAATGTCTTCATAACACAACATCGGCACCAGTTCTTCCTTCTCCGGTACTTTCATTGTAACTGTTTCAATGATTGATTTCTTCCTGTCTGCATTTTTATCACAGAGGATTTCATTCCAGTCCTTTCGGGACGGTTTCAGACGGATGACACTGTATCCGTCCGGGATTTCTATTGCCAATTTCTCACTGGCTTCATTCCCTGCATGGTCATTATCCAGGCACAGGAAAACCGAAGTAATCTGAGGGCGTTCAGAAAGAAAAGCCATCAGTGCCGCACTGGAAATGCCACCCAGACTCAGGTAGCTCCGCTTTTTCCAGTCTTTGGGAAATAATTGGATAAAAGAAAGCAGATCAATGGCTGCTTCAAACACAAACAACTGATTATCCGTCCCTCTGTGACAGAATCCGTAAGATTTATCAGATTCAGCCACATCTCCCCGGTATTTTGTTTCACCAGTTCCCCTGCAATGGGCATATCTTGGAATACCGTCTGCATCTCTGCCAACAAACACCACATTATGGTGCTTCTTTTCTTCATAAATATCCCCACTGCCGATCCATTCCTCCACCATATTCTTTTCAATCCCTCTGTTTTCTGTCAGATATCTGATGATTCTATCATTATTTTCCTCTTTCTCTGGTAATCGGAAGTCAGGGGACGGGGCGGGGCAGGTACTGTTCCTGCCTTCGCCTTCCTCCCCGGTTAGCATCTTGACAGCTTCCGGAAATGTGGCATTGTAAAATTCCATCACAAAATCCACCGGATAGCCACCCCTCCCCTGACTGTGCCTGTACCACCGGTTTCCGGATACCGTTACACTGTCATGCTTTTTCCAACGGTATTCCTTTCCGCTTTTCCCTAGTTGTTCTCCCTGTGCGCTCAGAAAAGAAACAAGATCTGTCTGATTTGCTCTTATAATTTGTTCTTCTGTATACTGCATTTTGCTCATCCTTTCCCGTCTGTCCTGCTGACAGACTGTTATAAACTCATGTCATAGTTTCGCTTTTTCTTCACTGCCTGTTGTTTTGCATCACGCTCTGCACACTCTTTCTTTTTTTCATCCAGTTTTCTCAGAAGAGAGGTCTTCTTTTCTGGATTCTGCTCCGACTGGTTCAACGGCTGTTGCTCTGCTTTCCCGTTTTCTTCAAGAATCTCTTTCGCCTGAACTGTGTAAAATGTCGGGAACTTCACCTGCTTCTCCCTTTTTTCTTCTGAACGCCCGGAAGTATCTGCTTCTGCCATTTCCCGGTCACGTCTGGCAATATCCGCACAGCTCTGTACCTTTTTCACAAAAGTTAGTTCCTCCTGGTACGGCTGATTATCTGCTTTCAGCTCTTCGATCCCCGCCTGAAGTTCTTCTTTCTCCCGTTTCCATCTGGCAGTTGGCACTTTTCCATTTTTATCCAGATGTTGTTTCAGTTCCCGTTCACATTTGCGGTAATAATTGATTTCTTTTTTATGCTGCTGATAATATCTCTCCCGTCTTTTCTGAAAATAGAAATGGTTATACTCATCAATCAATGGCTGATTTGTTTTTATTACCTCTGCCATCTTTTCCAGATTCTCAAGTTCCTTTAACTGTTTCCGCTTTTCAGAAATTTCTTTTTTACTGACAGAAACAACACCGTTCAGTTCCTCAATCCGTTCCTGCAAGTCATCCATCGTTTCTATCTGATGTGTCTGAAGATAACTGATGGATTTTGCAAACTCCTGTAAATTGGAGAGATTCTTACCTCTCTGTTTCATCTCCGCATAAAAATTGGGAAGTGGTGGTCTGCCCTGTGTCTTTTTATCATAATAATCCTGCAGGCTTTCCAGCAGTGTCGGGTTCTGCCTGCGATCCAGCTCTGCTTTCATTTCCTCATAAGCTGTCTTCATCCACTGAATGGATTCTTTCAGAGAAATAAACATCTGGTTAAACTGCCGGATTGCCCGGTTCAATTCTCCGATCACCGTTTTGATTCCCTTTTTCTCCATTGCCCGGACTTCATATCCCTCATGGATGGTCGGGATCAGGTCAATCCCCTGTTCTTTGTAGGAACGGTGGTCGATTCTGGATGCCATGTGGCACTCCCTGAATTTCCCATTTACTTTCTCTGTCCATGCCCGCCGCCATTCTTTTAAAAGCTCCGGATCATTCCATCCGGTAGTAGAAACAGCATTGAACATATCTTTTCCTTTGGCATCCTTCACCCGGTTTCCATCCTCATCAAGAATATATTCCCTTCTCTGCTTATTGCCCCAGATTCCTTCCTCTGTAAAAGGACGGATTGGGACAAGCACATGGAAATGGGGATTATCCGGTTCTTCTTCATTTTCCGCTTTTCCCTCATGGACTGCCAGATCCACGATCATGCCACGTGCCACAAACTGCTCCTGGCAGAACTCTTTTGCCAGTCTGATATTTTCCTCAAGTGTCAATTCATTCTGCAGTGCAATGTCAAACGAATAGGCAAGCTGTGCCTTGTTGTTCCGTTCCACATGCTCCACCTCGTTCCAGAGTGTTTCCCTGTCAGTCAGACGCTCTGGCACATACTCCGGTGTCAGGATTTCTGTAAATATCACACCTGACTTGCTCGTATAATCGTGTATCTTGTTGTAATAACTGTCAAAAATCCTCTGCCCGGAAATATAGGCTGCGGAAGCGACCACCATCTGCCCTTTCCCTCTGGATACATTCCTTACTGAAAAATGATACAGTGCCATTAACTGTCATCTCCCTTCTCTGTCTTTTTTACTGCTTCTGCAATCTGCTGTTGATCTTTGTGTAAGGCGGCTATATGAGCCTGCCGCACAATACTCTTGTTGTAACTGCTGTTCTGCAGTTGATTCATCATGTCCTGGACGTCTTCCTGTTCCAGATCTCTGGACAGCGGAAATACTTTCTCAAACTCTGCCCCTTTGACAATCAGCCGGTGGGAACGTTCCCTGCGTTCTACCAGCTTCTTCCGCTGCTCCAGAATGTTTTTGTGGTGAATTGCTGCCTCCAGTTCCTGTCTGCTCTTTTCCATGTTGGCCTTCAGTTCCTCCAATGACATGGATTCATACTTTGGATTTTTTGCTCTGCTCATTTTCTTGTACTCCTTCTTTTTTCTGTAAACAAAAAGAACCGGCTTATTCATGAATGCCGATTCCTGGGTATAAAAAACTGAGGTCGTTGTCCTGTGATTAGGAAATGCTGACCTCAGCGTTTTTGAAATATTTAATTGTTGCTCCTTGGAATGAAAGTCTTTGTCACCATTGTCGTATAAATTTAAACTCACATCCCATATCAGGATTTCTTTAATTCTTCCATATACAGTTCAGCTATATATGCCGGACCAGTGCACCACAGCTTTGTCTTCTCATCATACAGTGCTTTTCCTGTCTTTGAACACAAAAAATCTGTCAATACCTCGTTTCTGTCCTTGCCTGTCTCTTCTGCGATTTCATCTGTCACCATAGTGATCAGAAGGTCGATTGTATAATTCATTTTTTCCTTTGGAATTGTTACTTCAGCCATATCTTCTCACCTTTCACAAATTTCAGACACTCAATAGCTGCCTCAGTTTTAAAGCAGTATTGATCTTTCAATTTATTCGGCAGCAACTGTCTGATACAGAAATCGTCTGCTACTTTATCACCTGCAGTCCCAAAAGCACCCGCAAGATAAGCGGTAAGAGTAGCGTTTGTTGCATCATCCGCAATCTTTCCTGCAATGATATCATATTTTGCCATTTCACGTTCAACCTCAATAAACATTTTTTTCTTTCGGTGAGCGGCGATACAATGTAACCAGTCCACATCTGCATTTTCAAAAATATGCGTTTCAAGATTTTCTGAAAGTTTGAATTCAAAAGTTGAAATATATCCAAACTTCTGCCCCTCTTCAATTGTTCCGGTTGCGATGGCTTTGGCTATTGAGGTTCTCAGAAAACTTTCTTCCTGTTCCTTTGATGTGGTTAAATAAAATCCCTGTCCAAAATCTTTTCTCTTTGCACATTTGGCAAGATCTGGCTCTTTTACTTCACAATAACTTCCATGATAGAGAACAAATCCATCTTTTAACTCAAGCACTAATCTCTATCCCCTTTCTTTGCAAAAATTCAGTAATATCTTCAAGCACAGCTTCATCGCCTTCACAATGAAAAATCCCATAGCATTTTTCTATATATCCAAGAACATCGGCTTCTTTAAACAAGTGGATAATCTGTTCAACAGGTAAATGCCACTCTTCTGAAGCAAGCCGGATTAGTCTTGTTTGCATAAAAGTAATCTCTGTTTTCTCACTCATTATGAATCCTCCTCATTTTCTTAGTCAGTAAAACCGGAATTGTTGATTACCAAGGCATATTTCCAAATCGACTAATAAAAGTTACTGTTAGTCCGGTTTTATCAATCATTGCAAGTTTTACGATTGCGCCTGTACTGTTTGCTTTCCTCCGTCGACATTCAAATCTGTTGCCGTGGCACCTGGATCAGCGCAGTTCACCTCTTATGTCTTGGAGTCCTTTTGCATACTTCCAAAAGAACCCAGTCCGCTTGAAACATTTACGATAATAGTTTTATTTTTTCTCTCATTGTCATACAATGCACCTACTTCCCCAGAATTTATTTTACCACGTATTCTTCTGTTCGTCTGTCACCTGCATCGTATCTGCATTTACCAGATAAAAATCTACCAATTCGGTCTCGTAATTGCCATCCGGATATACTTTTTCTAACACCAGTTCTTCGCAGGAATTACCATCTGCATCTGTCTTGGAACCATTATCGTACAGACAGTATCTCACATTTACCGTATTACCGTTCTTTGTTTCCTGCGTTTCGCTGACGACAGCATAGACTTCTCCCTTTGCATTCGCCGTGTAACTGAACGCCATATTTTGAAGTGTATTCTGCTCCTGAAGGTAATTATAAACTGCCAGCATTGCATTTTGAATTGTCAGACCATCATGCTGCCCTTCTGTCTCGTAATCTTCTATGGTATTTCCACTCTGAATATCCTCTGAATCTGTTGAATTCTCTGTATCCAAATCCGGTAATTCTGTAGTATCCTCTTCTTGATTATCTTCTTCATCTATTGTATCCGAAGACCACCACAGACCATCCATACTCTGCATAACAAATGGATTATTGGTTCTGTATCTCCGTTCACCACCATAATCTTCCTGCACAGTTATATACGTATATTTGCTGTCACAACCAGTCACCGTTTCTGTTCCATCCATTCCGAACACTACACTCAGACCACTCATTCCAATAATCAAAAGTGCAAATATCGCAGCAGCTCCATAGACAATTATCAATGCCACTTTGTTTTTACCGAATTGTATGGATAATGCCTGGCAATTGTGTCTGTATAAACTCACGATCCCCCAGATCAAAAGAACCGCCAGACTGATTGTAATAACAGTAATCGATATTTCTGCGAAACGATATCTCACTTCATATCCCATATCACGTTTTATACCATACCACAATCCATAGAAGAAGGTACTATACGCAAGAACCAAAGTAATGATACTGATCCGTATCGGATGCTCTTTTTTATCCGGCACTGCCTTCTTCAGTGCCTCTGCCATCTGCGCTGCCGCTCTCTGCTCTATCCACATAGCAAGCTCTGCTTTTGACGGATATGTGCATTTAGTATCCGGAATCCCTGCGTAACACATCTGGCTCTCTTGAATCCCTGTCGCATCTCCTGCTGCCATTGCTGTAACCACTTTCAGGTAATAATACAACTTCAACTGTGCTGGATTGAATTTATCTATACGAATATCTGCCAGCTCCTGTGCAGCCCGTTCATAATTGTTAAGGAGTACACTCATCCGTGCCATAACCAAAAGCATCTGATTCGCTACAGCAGGGTAACGGTGATATTGCTTCTCATATAAATACCGTGCATACTCATGTCGTTCTTCCGGTGTTAACCGATAGGACTTCTTTCTATTCTGTGCCAGCATCGCAATTCGCAGACCATAAGCCAATTCCAAAATTGCAATCAGCTGGCAGATAAATGCACCAAATCCCCAGATATCCGTTGTATACCGCACATAGGTCACCAACACAATGCCTAGCATTGCCGGAATCACGATCAACCATTTTGTCCAACCTGATCTTCTCATAAAAATCTCCTGAATTGTTTTTCTGAATATAGTATATTACCGCACACACCAATCGACCATATACATATTGTGACGATGCTGTTACTTACCATAACAGTTGCTGTTTCTAAGGTCATCTATTTATAGCCTGAGAAATAACTGGTTTCCCATCTCTGTCCAACAATGGAGTCAGTCCACCTGAATACCCACATGCATGATATAAATAATTCACACCAGTTTCCTTATCCACCCATATCTCAGTAGTAGTTAATGCTCCCTGAGAATATATTTTTTCAAATCTCTCTTCTTTCGCCATTTTCAATTTCCTCCCATAATCAATTTTTCGGTTTTATAAAAAATGTTTCTCTGTTACTTTCTCGATTGTATCATGACATACAGTTCCATCTTCGGCAATCGTCGATTTTCTGATAAATCTCGAATGATGCTTTAATACTCCATAAGCATACCAGTCATGGTTGCAAAATACTTTGCAGAACTCTGCATAGCCATGTTCCTTACAGGTATCGAAATACAGACACCTGCTGATTTCATAAGTAAATCCACTATCATCATCCTGCAAAATTTCTGTCTCCCAACATACCTTTTTTTCGCCCTCCAGATCATCTACCAGAGACTGTCTCACAATCTTATAGCCATTCGGCAATAAATCGACATGCTTTTTTCTCTTTTTCCGTTACCATATTTTCTCCCAACTTGCACACTAAGTCATAATTTTCCAAACACTAAAACTTGAATTTCTATTTCTGCTGCCATGCCATTACATAGTCTTTTTCTCCAGTAGCTTCATCCAAACCGCTATACTGAATCTCAAATCCTTCTCTTTGATAAAAGGATATTGCCCGTGTATTTTTTTGATATACATTTAAGATTAATTTGTTTCTTTTTCCCTTTACATAGTTTAGCAAAATTTTACCTATACCTTGAGATTGCATTTCGGCAGAAACAAAAATACCTTCAATGTATTCGTTACTTAACCCTATAAAACCCTGTATTTCCTGTTTATCCTCGTAAACATAGACAGTTGCCTGTAATAGAAGTTCTTTTACTAACTCAAAATTACTTTTCCAATATTGAGCAGAGATAAAATAATGTGTCTTTATATTTGTATCTAACCATATTTCTGCAACTTTATTTATATCCACTTTCCGTAATTCTCTAATCATAACGGTGATGCTCCTCAAACTCCGATTTTCTCAATTTTTCAAACTGGAATTTACGAACTACAATATCTTTTCGAGAAAAAGATGGTTTTTGTGTGCAATTACATCTCCAACTTTTTTAGAAGCACTAGCAATTATTTCAAATCCATTTTTTTGATACAAAGATAGCGCAGGAATATTTTGACTTCCTGTATCCAAACGTAGTGCCCTGCAACTATTTTTTTGTGCTAATTCTGTAGCGAATTTTATTAGTGATGATGCAATTCCTTTACCAGACATACTCGGACGTACCATTAAAAGGTGAATTACCATTACCTCATCTTCAGATAATTTTTCTTTCCAAGGAATAGTTGCATATTCTATTGGTTGAACTTTATCAATAATGATACTTCCAACAATTGTTCCGTTTTCTTCATATACAAACAAAGCACCAGCATAAATAGCCCGTTCTGCATCATCTTTCGTTGGATAAACCCCTTTCTTAAATACAGTAAAGGCTGTATGATTCAGTTCATACTGGAAATGCTCATTGTAAGTATCTTCAATCGAATTAACATCTTTTAGTATTGCTTTTCTAATCATAAAATCTCTCCACAAATTTTGATTTCACACTTTCTTTCCCCTTATATGTCTATATCTGAAATATTCAGTCACAAACTTTATCAGGGATAGGCATCTGTGCCGCAAGGGGATCTTCCCCTTGTACGAAATCTCTGATTTCGCTGTATTTCCCGGTTTGAGATTTCTTGAAATCGGGAACAGCACCGCAGGTCGCACGATACAGGCAGATGGAATTGCCTGTATAGAAGTGCGCTCTTAGCGTTGCTAAGAGATTTATGCCGTATCCGGCGTGTTATCTTTTTTCAATTTCTTTTTTCGACTTCTGAAGCATTCTTCCAGTTTTAATAATTTGACATGTCTGCTCTTGTTACTCATCATCTGTAAATTCCAGCATCTCATCAACGGTGCAGTCCAGCTTCTTGCAGATCTTCTCAATCATCTCCATTGATACATACTGGTTTTTTCCCATCCTGGCAAGAATATTTCCACTGATCCCGGTGAGGTACTGCATCTCTATCCGCTTCATATTTTTATCTATGAGCATTTTCCATAATCTGTTATAACTTACGCCCATAAGCAACCTCCATATTTTTCATCTGAACATATTTTGATTATATCACGATTTCGTTAGGTTGAATACCTGTAATTTTTGATGTCTTCTGTAAAATGGAAAAGAGGATGCCCCGACAAAGGGCAACCTCTCCAACCATTTACTTCGGTTTAGTCGAATGGAACCTCACCTTCCGGTGCTTCCATAAATCCGTCCTTATCTGTTTTCGGTGTTTCCGATGAATCAGCTCCAACACCATTATCCTTGTTCTGGGCAAATTCATGTTCTTCCACGATCACATCTGTAGTATAAATTGTTTTCCCGTCCTTGTCCTTATAATTGCCAGTGCTGATACGACCGCCAATCACAATCCTCATTCCCTTGTGAAGATATTTCTGTGCAAACTCTGCACTCTTTCCGAATGTGACACAGGAAATAAAATCCGCTTCCTGTTCACCGTCACGTTTATATCTTCTGTTTACCGCCAGTGTATATCTTGCTACTGCCATATCATTATCTTTTCCGGCATATTTGATCTCCGGATTCTTTGTCAGTCTTCCCATTAAAACCACTTTATTCATAATCGTTACTGTCCTTTCCGCAGCTACGCTGCCATTGCATATTCTTCATCATCTGTTTCATCGTCCGGCATAAACATTGCACATGCTTCCGGTGGATTGGTATCATCCGGTGAAAATATTTTCCGGATCATTTCATACATGATCGGATACCGATATGCGATTTCTTCTCTTGCAAGGAATCTGCATACCCTGTAAAGATTCTTTTTCATTTCTTCATCTGTTGTAAGCATGGCAACCAGATGGATTCTCTCCCTTGTATAAATCAGATTCGGGCATCCAAACCAGTTAATCAACTGCATTTCTTTCATTTTCAGTTCTGTCATAAACTGCTCCTTTCCGGGCATTTTGCCCTGTAAACATTGTCATCAGTTTCATTCGTCCGGCGGTCTGGCGTGCGTTTCCCTGTCACCTGCAGCCGTCTCAGACTGCCTCTGCCTGCATCAGCAGGTCACTGACCATAAGGCTTCGGTCAGCCGCCCATCATCGGGAGTGTCATTATAATTTCGCTCGCTCTCAGAAAAAGAAAGGTCATGGCATAACTCCTGTTAGGCTTCCAGGGTGCACTTATCGGTTGTCAAGGTTCATCGAAGGAACATTCCAAAACGTCCTCTGATTACTAGAGTCAAATGACTTCGCAAGATGCAAAAGATTCGTGATATTTTTTTGCATTTTTATCATTTTTTCTTTTACTTTTGTTAGTCCCTTCACATACTCTGTACTGAGACAGGCAAAAGCGGACATCTTTGGGGTAAAATTTTTAAAATAATTGTTCCTCTACCTATAAAGCCTGGGAAGCGGTATTTACCAACCCCCTTTTGCAAGTTTTTTTCGCATAAATGAAATATTCCCTCACTAATAGCAAGTTTCAGAGGGCATTTGGACGGTACTTTTGCAGAAAAAATTATTTTTCCACTAATCACACGTGGGAATTTGAAGAATGTCAGATAATTTTGAAAAAATCCAAAAAAGAAGCACCGACCGTTATAGTCAGTGCTTGTAAGATATTATATTCGTTTTTCTCAGGAAAGATCATCCCAGTTTTTATATGTTCCATTGTACAGACCTGTAAGTTGTTTTATTGTAAGATTTTCCAGTGGATTTTCTTCATTTATCACAATAGCTATAGCATCTTTTCCAATGACTTTTGTTTCCAGAAGCTCTGCTTCATAATCCTTTAATTCTCTGGATGACATTGCGAAATCACACTCTCCACTTATCACCGCCGTAATCCCTCTTGAAGAATCTGTTGCTTTTACTTCTATTTCAGCATTTGGATTTTGTTTCTGATAGTCATCTGCCAGTGCTTTTACCATTGGTTCCATTGAAGTGGATCCTTCAATCAGAATCTTTCCTTCTGACTTGTCAGAAAGGAATGTTGTTGTACTGTCAGCCTGAATACAATATTGTTTCACAATATCCTGTCCTTTACTCTTTACATAAGTCAGGAAATCCTGTTCCACATCTGTCAGTTCTCCATTATAAGCCAGATAATAATCCCTGCAAAGAGGATAACTGTTATTGTCTATTGTTTTCTCAGAAGGAAGAACTCCGTTGATTTGAAGTATTTTTCCATTCGTATCTGTTGCGGAACTATATGCGACATAACCAACTGCGTTTTTATCTTCTTCCACCTTTTTCAGAACTTTCTCTGTAGAATCAACAACTATTCCTGTATCACTCTCAGGCAGTTTCAAAAGATTCTCAAATTCTGCTCTGGTTCCTGACCCTTCTTCTCGTGATACAGCTGTGACAGCTCCCATAGCAGACAGATCCGGCAATGGCTCTTCCTCGGTTCCACATGCTGTTATTCCCGTTGCCAGCATTATCATTATCAGCAGAAGTGCAGATTTTCGGATGTTTTTTTTCTTTACCATTTTATACTGCACCTCTTTCCATCATTGATTTTCCCGTCTCTTCATCAAGGTTTATAAAAGCCACATTATCACAGGCTTCTTCTGCAATGCTGACACAATTATCTGCCATACGGTCAAAATTATACATGATCCCAGAAAAATATCTTGTCATAGACGCATCACAAACCTCATTTTTTACACGGTTTAAATGTGCCTTACTGTATTTTTTCTCTGCTTTATGCATTTTTTTCTTATTTTCAAAAACTGTTTCAGCCACTACAGCATCACCCTTACGGATTGCCTCCATTGCTTTCTTTAAAAGCTGCTGGATAATATCAATGCAGTCTTCCATTTCTGAGGAGGCTTCACTGGTCAGTCTTTTTCCATTGTTATTTACTTTTTCACATATCTGGTCAATATCTTCACATCTGTCTGCAATCCTCTGAATACTATTGTTTACATACAGTAACCCTGCCGTCTGCTCAGACTGTTGTTCTGTAAGGTTTCCGCTTGCGAATAATCTGGTAATATATTCTGTCACACTGTCCTGTAACTGATGTACAATCTCCAGATTTTCTATAAACGAACCATGAGTTTTTGAGTCTCCATCTGCTACAATCGCCGTTTTTAAATCACTTAACAGAGATTCTGCCAGTTCTCCAAGTCGGTTCAGTTCCTTAGATACCAGAACCATAGCAGCCGCCGGCTGTTCAATCACTTTCATATCCAGATATTTGGGTTCAAAAGCTGCTTTCTCTGTTTTGTCATTTCCACGGATGATTGTTGTAACAATTTTTACCATCAGCGGAATCAGTGGCAGCCAGACCAGTGTACAGACGATATTAAACGTTGTATGTGCATTTGCAATCTGTCTTGAAATCACATCAATCTCATTTCCCTTTGGTGAAATAAACTGGACAAATTTTGCAAACCACGGAACCAGGAAAATAAAAACGCAGCTTCCACTGATATTAAAAATACTATGCGCAATTGCTGTACGTTTTGCATTTTTAGATTGTCCAATTGATGCAAGAAGTGCTGTGATCGTTGTACCTATATTATCTCCAAGAAGAATCGGAATCGCACCGGTAAGCCCTATTACACTGCTTACTCCGTCCGGTCCTGCCTGTGATGCAAAATTCTGCAGAACTGCAATCGTAGCTGAACTACTCTGCACAACCAATGTCATGACCGCTCCCAGTACAACACCAAGAACCGGAATGGATGAAACTTTTCCCATCAGATCAACAAAGACCGGACTTCCCGCCAAAGGTTTCATGACTTCACCCATGATTTCAATTCCTTCAAATAAAAGTCCGAATGAAAAAATTACCATACCGATATTTTTAACCTTTTCTTTTTTGCTAACAAAGTTCAGAATAAATCCAACAAAGATAATTGGATAAATATAATTGCTGATTTTAAATGCCATCAGCTGTGCCGTCATAGTGGTTCCTATGTTGGCACCAAAGATAACAGAAATTGCCTGCGGAAGACTCATAAGTCCCGCACTGACAAAACCGATAACCATAACTGTCGTCGCTGAACTGCTCTGCAATACAGCTGTTACAAGTGCTCCGGCAAGTGCTCCCATAATTGGATTTCTTGTAAGAAATCCAAGGATTTTTTTCATTCGTTCTCCTGCGGCTTTCTGAAGTGCATCACTCATGCTGTTCATTCCATAAAGGAACAAGGCAAGGCCACCGATCAGACCAAAAACCACTTTCACATTCTCGTTCATTTCTCTGTCCTCTCCTGTTATTATATAAGATCTACATTTTCCTATACAATTATAGAAGACAGAAATCAAATCTATGTGAGTGCTTGTGTAAAATAGGTGTAAAAATCAATGGAAATCTTTATAATGTTATAATTGACTTATTCATTTTTCACCTGCTGACATATAGTTTTCATTACGATTTATTATTCAGTCTACGTAATACCAACATCGCCTCATTCCTTACATTTTTGAACGTTCTGTCCGGTCTTCCAAGAAAATATCCTTGTCCGTAATGAACACCTAATCTACACAGACACTCCAACTCTGCTTCTGTTTCTATCCCTTCTGCAATCAGAATTGCTCCTGTCTCATTACAGTAATGCAACAGAAATTCCATCATAATTTCCTTTTTCTTATGTTTTTGAATATCTCTGACCAGTTCTATATCAACTTTTAAGTAGTTTGGCGATGTATTTACTACACGGTTCAGACCAGAATATCCAGCTCCAACATCATCCAAAGCTATTTCATATCCCTGATCTGCATAATGCTTCATAATCTGTTGCAGAATCTGATAGTTTTCTATATCCGACAGTTCCGTTATTTCAAATACAATGTCACAGGACGGTACTCCGGCTTTCGCAGCCTTACGGTTTGTAAATCCCTGTATGAACGATTTATCCTGAATGATATTACCATCTACATTAAGAAATAATTTTGCATGTTCTGGTTTATTCGCCGCTGCCTTCAATGCTTTATTTCTGCACAATTTTTCCAATTTCCAAACACAGCCTACCTGTTCAGCAATCACAAACAAATCTGAAATCATAAGAGTCGTATCATGCCTGTCGATACGACTAAGAGCTTCATATCCTGCCACATCTCCAGTCTGTAAATTTACAATCGGCTGAAATACCGGATATATAGCCTTTCTTTCTAATATTTTATAAAATTCATCTGCATTTTTTACTTTCATTATTTCTTCTCTGCCTCTGTGAATACATTTTCTGTAACCCTATCAACCCACTATATGATATCATCACTTTTTCATCCTTCAATCAGATTTAAGTAAAATCATAGTAAATTTTCACCATTGTTCAGCCAGACCAATTCTTATATAACACAAAGCAAATACGTACTACCACCTGTTTTTTATTATGAAAACTATATTAAATGAGGCTCTTACTGTCTATACAATAAAAGCCTCGTTATATATAGTCTATGTTCTGATTATTCAGATCTTACTGTCTTTTTCACACACCAGTCTTTCATAATCCAGAAATCCCCGGATATACATTTCTTTTGCCACAATTCCCTCCATTGCATTTTTCGCTGAAATAATCCTGTCCAGTGTCTGCCACATCTCCTGTCCGCCATCTCTGAGGACCGGTTCCAGTATTTCTATGTAATGATGAATTTCTGCTTCCAGAGTGAACATCTCCGGGTCAGATTCAAGAAATCTTTCCAGCTCCCGCTGGTATTCTTCATAATAACTTTCAATCAGTTCTCTTCTCATATCTAGAATCCCCCTTATACATAAATCAGTTCCTGCTTGATGATCTCAGCAGCCCGGTTGCGGATATTGTTACAGTGGCATAGCCATTCCATAGGATTCTGTCTCTTCAGTTCCTCGGAAACTCCCTCCGCACTTCGCATCTGAGTTTCGATCAATTCAAAGCGTTCCTGTGCCTGTTCATTCAGATCTGCCAAATAACTGTCCAGCCTGGCGGTCAGAAGAAGATATGTATAAGTTCCAGATTTATGTTCTTTCAGATATTCCTTCCGAAGCATTCCCCATAAGCCAATCGGTCTGGTTTCCTCCGGGTAGTAAAGATTCGGTAAATAATAGTCTCCCACTTTTGTGTATTCGATTTTCATGGTGTCTCCTTTCGCTTTGCATGAAATTGTCATGTTATCTGCGTAGGATGTGCATTTTCTCTTTAAAATCTTTTCACATAGAAGACATTAAGTGTTTTATTCCTTGTGACTTTGCACCCGGATTGTCTGTTCCATATCCTTCCAGCAGATTGATCACTCCCCAGGCTGCAAGTCCGGCTCCGATCGCACAAACCAATGTTTTTAAGGTCGTAATTGCCGTTGTAAAAAATGCCATAAGTGTACCTTTGGAAAACTTACATTTTCCAGTCCTTTCTTAGATTTTTTCCAGAAAGGGAAGAAAACACTATATAAACCCTGCCTTTTGTGCTACACTAAGCATAGGATTTTCTACTTGGAAAATACCTCACACGTACAGTCGGTATATTCATTTTCGTCGATGGATACCGACTGTTCCTTTTTTCCAAATTATTCATGATTTCCTCCCATAATCCACTTCCCGACAATTTGTCGAGAAGTTACATCTGATACAATTCCACTTCATCCTCTGGTTTCAGTATCAGATTAGTACTCAGATATTTTTCAATATCAAAGGTATTCTTTTTGTCATAATCGGACAGATATTTGTAGTTTTTATGTTTGCAAATATCGTATTTATTTGAGAAAAATGGTCTGACACCTCTCACCTGCAGAATACATTTTCCCCCGTCCATGACTGCTATTTCATCTTGGCTCATCAACTCCTTTCCTGTTTTCTGGTAGTTCATTCCATAAGACCGCTGACTGCCTCTCGTATCCGATGTGTTATAAAGATCTATGGTTTCTTTTCCCAAAATCTCCGCTATTTCCTTTAATGTCGTTTTTTCCTTTCCACCCAGGAATAAGGTCGTATCACAGTTCCCTTCGATGGTATCGGCATTATCCTTATAAATTGCCTTAAGCTGAGACTTTGACTGCAAAATAATAGAAGCTGAGATTTCCCGGCTTCTAATCGTAGCAATCAATTTTTCGAATTTTGGAATTTGTCCGATGTTCGCAAACTCGTCCAGGAGACACCTCACATGAATTGGAAGTCTGCCTCCATATACATCATCAGCTCTGTCACAGAGCAGATTAAAAAGCTGTGTGTACATAATAGAAACAATAAAATTAAAGGTATCATCGGTATCTGAAATAATAACAAACAATGCAGTTTTCCTGTCACCAACCAGATCCAGTTCCAGCTCGTCATAACTCATAAGCTCCCGCAGTTCCGCAATATCAAAGGGTGCGAGTCTTGCACCACAACTGATCAGAATAGATTTTGCTGTCTTACCGGCAGCCAGCTTGTATTTTTTGTACTGCCTTACTGCAAAATGGTTCGGGGCTTTCTGCTCCAGTTCATCAAACATCAGATCTACTGGATTCTTGAAATTCTCATCATCTTCCCTGGCTTCTGACGCATTGATCATTTCCAACAGAGTATTAAAATTTTTTTCTTCTTCCCTGCCTTCATACCAGATATAGCCAATCAGGGCACAATAATAGAGTTTTTCCGCCTATAGTGATAGGTAAGGTTTTGATATTATCTCCACCTTTTCCCCCACTTCAC
>NZ_JAJCGR010000041.1:0-24416 GCF_020553125.1 Blautia sp. MSK20_18 | reverse complement strand
ATTAGTTAATACAATTACTATTTTGTCCATCTTCAATTACTTGCATAAATTCGATGGACGCGTCTTATATCCCCATAGCTGAAGCAAGGGATTTTACGACGCATTGGATAAAATACTATATTCCAAAACGACACAAAAAAATCGCCGAACCCCAGTAAAATCAAAAGGTACAGCGATTTTTTTGTTTAGCAACTGTCAAAGACAGGAGTATAAAACGGTTTCTGACCAATGTCAAGCCAGAAAGATTTAAGCCCTCTTACATTGTCTGATTTGCCAGACAGAATTCTTATAATTCCGGAACCACTGTAGTCCATAGATGATTTCCTATTTTCTGGAAATCCCCCTCCAGAGACATTACAGTTACTACTGCATCCTTGTCAGGAAACGCCAGACAGAACTGACCATAATTTCCATCGGATCGATAGGAACCGGCTTCCGGATTCATTACAAACTGATATCCATATCCAAAACCGGAATAAAGATTTCCCGGACTTCCTGCCACTGAATTATCCACCAGATTGGACGTTGCCATCTTCATGTACGACTCTGGCACCAGCTGTTTTCCATTATAATTTCCCTTGTGAAGAATCATCTGTCCATACCGGGTAAACTCATCAATATTCACATAAAGTCCATTAGCCGCATGCACATGCCCTTTCGGACACAAAGTCCAGTCTGGATTTCCAATTCCAAGCGGCTCAAAAAAGCGATTTCTCAAATATTCCAGAAGATTAACTCCCGCACGTTTTTCAATCGCACAGCTGATCATATAAGTATTAAAATTGCTGTACAGCCATTCTGTTCCCGGTTTTTTTATCACTTTCGCATTCTCGAAGAAATATCGGATCCAGTCCGGAGTTGTGTAACGCTCCGGCCAGTCACAGAAAAACAGAGAGCTTTCCAAACCTGTAGTCATTGTCAGCATATTTTCCAGCGTTACATCCCCCAGATATCCTTCCGGATTCTCCGGTGCATACTCTGGAAAAATATCCACAATCTTCTCATCAAGTCGAATCAGCCCTTCATCAAGTGCGATTCCTGCCGCACAGGACACAACACCCTTGCAGGCAGACCAGGTGTTAAGGCGTGTCTTGACAGGCATTCTTTTATATTCTGCCGTTAACTGTCCTTCACGCCATATCTGCGCATACATAACATTGAGATTTTCTTTTAAAGTTTTGATAGCAAATTCATTGATCAGGTTCTGGTCTTTATTCATAAACATTAATCCTCCCACACACTTGTTTCCATCTTTACATCAGGACTTACACTTCTAAACCATCCGTAAGCCATGCATACTACAATGGCTATCAGACTGATGATTACTACCGGAAGTTTCAGGCTTCTGCAAGAATTGATAAAAATGCAGATATATGCAAACAGGCTCAAACAGCAGAGGAAATAATATTTTCCGTTAGAAATATGCATTGGTGATTTTTCCCATGCTTCTGCATGTTTTTTCGGAAGCTGGAAATAAGCATAAATCTGCAGAAATGCCAATGCTGATGCCAGAAGCATAATATTATTTACAACATCACTGATAGAAAAGTCCAGTAACACAGGTAATATTCCCATAAGATAAGTAAATGTCATCAGTTTCCAGTAAGCCCCTCTTCTGTTCTGAGCTGCCCATGATTTCGGAAGCCATCCATCTTTACAGGACTGTGCAACCGGAATACAGTTATTGGAAATTGTTGAATTAATGGATGAAGACAGTGCAAGTACCGGACCACCAATCATAAATACTGTGAAAAGTGCCGGATTTAAAATATTTTTTGCAACCAGGGTAAGCGGCTGTCCGGCTACCTGATCCAGAGGAAGCACACCACTTGCTACAATTGCAACACCGCCATATACAACCATCAGTGTCGGAATACAGTACAGAAGTGCCTTTGGAATATCTTTATGCGCTTCTTTTGCCTGTTTACCATAATTCATAATGCAGGAATATCCGTTTGTTGAATATACATACAGCATAATTGCGGAAAAGAATCCGGATGGACCATTGGAGAAAAAGTCTGGTGCTGTAAACTCAAACACCGGATTTTTCAGCTGGAGGCATCCCAGAACAATAAACAGACCAAGTGCAACAAACAGCAGGATAACCAGAATTTTCTGTACCTTCGCCATTACATCCACACCACACAGATTGATGGCAAAGAACACACTCAGGGCTGCAATTCCAAACCATTTCGCATTGATCTGCGGCCACAGGGAATTTGCATACATACCAATTGCCACACCATAAGTCGCCAGATTGATCGTCTGTGGCAAAAATCCTACTGCATACATACCGGCAACTCGTTTGCCGGCCATATCTCCTACCAGAGAATAAAATCCTCCTCCAAGTTTCAGTGTAGATGTGATCCATGGAATTGGTGCAATCATCATAAATCCCCAGATACATGCAGCTACATATGCCAACCATGCCGACTGACCAGTCAAAAGAATTGCCGGTCCGATCAGTGTCAGAACACCCGATCCAATCGCCTGTCCTACACCGATTGTATAAAGATCACTTCGTTTCAGGTAACCTGTTTTTTCTTTTATTTCCTTTACTGTTGACGACATAAAAGCCCCCCTTTTTTATTGACTTTAATATTAATAGTGTAATTAATTCTTTTTCTGACGTCATGTGAATTATTTAATGCTATATTAGCATCTAGGTTTCAAGATTTCTATTGACAATATTATTAAAAATACACGCTTTAATTTGTGCATTATTTACATCTTTCTTGTATTAAGAAGAATTTTTTACTTCATTATATTGTAAGCAAACTTTACACCTGTTATAATTTATTATACTAATCGTACAATACAGGAGGTTTTCATGAAAATAGAACAGTTGATCCGTGAAAAAGTATCTTTCCTTTCTGCCGGTCAGAAGAAAGTCGCCGAATATATATTACAACACCTTGATTCATTCAGTTATTCCACCCTTGCGAAACTCAGCAAGGAAATTTCCGTAAGCGAAACCACTATCATACGCCTTGCCTATTCCCTGGGATTTGAAAGTTTTTCTGAAATGCAGCGTACTGTACAGAATGATATTCTTTCCGTTCCTACGGTTATAACAGACGATTCACGGCTGGATAGCGGAAATTTTTATCAAAACATCATTGCCAATGAACTCCATTCCATGGAAAGCTGGGCATCTCATCTGAATCAGGAAGATATGGATCAGATTGTTACCCATCTGAGCAATGCCAAAAAACGCCTCATTGTTGGTGCACGCTCTTCCTACAGTGCCGCTCTCTGGATGGGAACTCTGTTGAATCAGCTTCTTGGAAATACCAAGGTGGTTCACGAATTTTACGATTCCAATTTCGAATATCTCACAGAAGCATCCGAGGATACAGTTGTTCTTCTGATCTCTTTTGCCCGCTATACCAAATGGTCTCTGAAATATGCACAGATTGCCAAAAATCATGGTGCAAAGATACTCGCCATCACAGACAGCATTTCATCACCGGCATGGGCGCTGGCAGACCACGCTATCATTACAGAGATCAATCTCAATGAAATGGGATTTAACTCCTTCTCATGCCTCTATTGTCTGTTTGACAGTATTGTTGCAAAAATCCGCAAAACCAGGTGCAAATCCATCAGTACACGACTTCATGACCTGGAAGAACTTTATTCAGACTTTGATCTTTTTTACGAATAATAATTTCAGGGGGGGATTCTCATGCAGGAAATTTTAGATATTTTTCTTGAGAAATCAAAGCAACATCATTCCAATATCATCTACGCACAGATATATAAAAATGATCTTCTAAAAGAAGAATTCAGACTTTTTCCGGTCAAAACCCGTTTAAATATATGGTCTATCAGCAAGCCTTTTGTTGCAATGGCCGCAGGTATCGCAGAACGTGAAGGACTGATCACTCTTGATGAATACATTTATCCCTGGTTTGAAAAATATTTCCCTTCCGACCCTTCTGAAAATCTGTACAAGATAAAGATCCGTGATCTTCTTACCATGTCATCCGGTCAGAAAGATCCGCTCTTTTTCTGCGATGGACCGGAACGATACAGAGAAAAGGACTGGGTGAGATATTTCTTTCAGAATGATTCTTTTCCATATACACCCGGTACTCATTTTGTGTACAGCAATTTTTGTTCCTATATTTTGTCTGTTCTTCTGGAAGAGAAATCCGGAACGGATCTGCTGAATTATCTGCGATATCGTTTCTTTGAACCGGTTGGCATTCCGAATCCGGACTGGACCCTCTGCCCTCAGGGACATTGTATGGCAGCTAACGGACTGTATCTGACGATTGATGAATTGGCTCGTTTTGGACATCTGCTTCTGCATGAGGGTTCCCTGAACGGAAAACAGATCGTCCCAAAAAAATTCGTGATTGATGCCTGTCAGAAACATATCGATTCTTACAATCCACTGACGGAGCATCCGGATTACCAGAGCTATGGTTATGGATATTTCATATATATGGGACCTATGGAAGATACACTGATCCTGTCCGGCAATTACGGCCAATACTGCGTCGTTGATAAAAAACGTCAGATGGTATCCTGTGTCATGTCCCTGGATGGCAATGACCACAAAAAAATCCGTGATGACCTGGTGGATTCCCTTGCAGAATATTACGGTGTGAAAATTTCACATATATAAAAAAATGCCACTCCGCGGCCATATCATATGATATTCGCAATCCGCTAACGCTACTTGCTCATAAAAAAATACCGCTCCGCGGCCACATCATATGATATTCGCAATCCGCTAACGCTACTTGCTCATAAAAAAATGCCGCTCCCGCGGCCATATCATATGATATTCGCAATCCGCTAACGCTACTTGCTCATAAAAAAATGCCGCTCCGCGGCATTTTTTTATATCACTAACCAATCCTCAACCATAGCTGTATTATGTAGCAGTACTGCCTCATTTCCCTTCGTTACAAAAATCCTCTGCACAAACACATCCACAACTTCGCCTTCCCGGACGGGTTCTTCGTCAAGGCTTCTTCTGGCGCTGAGTGTGGTGTTTCCTACACGGACTTTCAGTTCCAGGCTGCTGCCGCGGAATGCGACTCGTTCTACGATGCCCTCTGTTGCGGAGCTTTTATATTTCTGTTCCTCGTTCTTCTTAGTCACTTTTACAAACTCCGGACGGACAATGGCTTTTTCGCCTCCCGGAACTTCCTCGAAGTGATTGAACACCTGGTAATCATCGATCACAGAAGTCTGCCCGAAAAATCCCGCCGTAAACGCAGTATCCGGATTCTGATAAACCTCCAGTGGAGTTCCCTTCTGCTCGATCCGTCCACGGTTGGTAATAATAATTTCATCCGCCACCTCAATAGCCTCATCCTGGTCATGGGTAACAAAAATACTGGTGATCCCCAGCTTCTCGATCATATCCTTCAGCCAACTTCGAAGCTCCGTACGGATCTTTGCATCGATCGCCGCAAAAGGCTCATCCAGAAGGAGAAGCTGCGGATTCGGAGCCAGAGCCCGGGCAAAAGCAACTCGCTGTCTCTGACCACCGGACAGCTGACTCGGATATCTTTTCTCCAGGCCCTTCAGCCCGATCAGCTCTACCAGTTCCATAACCCTCTGCTTAATATACTTCTTATCCGCCTTCTGCACCTTCAGGCCAAATGCAATATTATCATACACCGTCATATACCGGAAAAGAGCATAATTCTGGAACACAAATCCAATGCCTCGCTCGCTGGCAGGCACATCATTGACCACTCTTCCGTCAATGATGATCTCACCGCTGTCCGGCTGCTCCAGACCGGCGATCATACGGAGAATCGTAGTTTTTCCGCTTCCGCTGGGCCCCAGAAGACCGATCAGCTTCCCCTTTTCGATACCAAAGCTTACGTTATCAGATGCCTTGTAATCCCCATATGTTTTATTGATATTTTTTAACTCAACGTACATCGCCTTTTTCCCCCTTTCCTTTATGCTCCAGAACATTTCTTGCGATCAGAAGGATCACCGCCAAGATCACAAGGATCGAAGAAACCGCAAATGCCGGAACATACTGGAATTCGTTATAAAGAATTTCCACATGAAGCGGAAGTGTATTTGTTTTTCCACGGAGATGTCCGGACAGTACGGACACAGCTCCAAACTCTCCCATGGCTCTGGCTGTACACAGCACAACACCATAGAGAAATGCCCACTTGATATGCGGAAATGTCACCTTGGTAAAAATCGTCCAGCCTTTTGCTCCCATCAGTGCTGCCGCCTCTTCCTCATCGGACCCTATGGATTCCAGAACCGGTATGATCTCTCTGGACACAAATGGAAATGTGACAAAGATCGTTGCCAGGACAATTCCAGGAACTGCAAACACGATCTGTATCCCTGCACTTTCAAGAACAGAATAAAGAGGACTCTGCTTTCCAAAAACCAGGATATAGATAAGACCTGCGATAACCGGTGATACTGTAACCGGAACATCGATCAAAGTGGTAAGGAACTTTTTTCCCCGAAAATGAAATCTGGTCATTGCCCATGCCGCACACAGACCAAAGATCGTGTTGCATACAACAGCCGCAGCCGTCGCCCCAATGGTCAGCTTCAGCGCTTTCAGCGTGTACTCATCTGTCACCGCCTGCACATAGCACTGCCAGCCCTTGCTCAGCGCCTGGGTTACAACAACCACCAGAGGCAGTACCAGCATCACAAAAAGAAAGATCACGGAAATCCCGATAAGGATCCATTTCACCGGCCCGGAAGCCTGCTTCTTTTTTTCATCCATTATGCATCCCTCCCTCTGATACGTTTCGTATTTCTTGCCTGCACCAGATTCACACCAAACAGGATCAGAAATGATACTGCCAGTGTAACCAGTGCGATAGCTGTTGCGCTTTCATAGTCAAACTCCTGAAGCTTTGACATGATGATCAGCGGCGTGATCTCTGTATAATAAGGCTTGTTTCCTGCGATAAAAACAACGCTTCCGTATTCTCCCAGGCAGCGTCCGAAGGCAAGTCCCGCCCCGGAAAGCATTGCCGGCAGAAGCTCCGGAAGAATAACCCTGCGGAAAACGGTGAATGGTTTTGCACCCATAACACGGGCCGCCTCCTCATAGGAACCGTCCAGTTTCTCCAGAACCGGCTGAATGGCCCTGACTACAAAAGGGATTCCCACAAAGATCAATGCCACCGTGATACCGATTCTGGTATATGCGATCTTAATACCGAAATTTGCAAAAAAGCTTCCCACCAGACCTTTATCGGATGTCAGGGATGTCAGTGAGATACCGGCAACTGCAGTCGGCAGTGCGAAAGGCAGCTCGATCATTCCATCCATGATCCTTTTTCCCGGAAAATCATATCTTACCAGCACCCACGCAAGGACCAGTCCCATAATAGCATTGATCACTGTGGCCGCAAATGCGGTAATAAAGCTTACATAGAATCCGGACAAAACCCTCGGCCGTGTGATCACCTCAATAAATTCCCGAAAACCCAGCCGCGCCGAGTAGACTGCCAGAGACGCAAGAGGGATCAAAACTACGATACTCAGCATCGCCAAAGTCACTCCCATTGTCAGTCCAAAGCCTGGTATCACACGTTTACTCTGTTGTTTCTTCATTTCTGTCTCCCCGCTTTTCTATTCTAAGTTTCTGGTCTGTTACAAATTCCCGGTCTGCTGCAAATCTCTGACTCTTCTACAACTCTCTGGTCTGTTACAAAATCTCAGGCTCTTCTACTCTTCATAGATCTCATCAAACACTCCGCCGTCTGCGAAATGCTTTTTCTGAACTGCATCCCAGCCGCCGAAATCTTTGATCGTTGTCAGCTTCACCTTCAGGTTAAAAGTATCTGCATGCTTTTTCAGGATCGTCTGATCAACCGGCCTATAGTAATTCTCCGCGATCAGCTCCTGAGCTTCATCGGAATACAGATATTTCAGATATGCTTTCGCAGCTTCTGCATTATCATGCTTTTTCACATTTTCATCTACAACAGCAACGGATGGCTGTGCCAGGATACTGATGCCCGGCGTTACGATCTCGTAATCATCCGGATTATCCCTTACAGAAAGAAACGCTTCATTTTCCCAGGCGATCAGCACATCCCCCTGCCCGTTTTCCACGAAAGAGGTTGTGGCACCTCTTGCTCCGGAATCCAGAACCAGGACATTTTTGTAAAGCTTCTTGATAAAGGCTTTCATCTCTGTCTCGTTGCCGTTATATTTCTCATTGGCATAAGCCCAGGCTGCCATGTAATTCCAGCGGGCACCACCAGAGGTTTTCGGATTGGGAGTGATCACCCCCACACCATCCTTTGTCAGATCATCCCAGTCGTGGATATTCTTCGGATTTCCCTTCCGAACAAGAAATACAATGGTGGAAGTATAAGGAGCACTGTCATCCGGATATTCATCGATCCAGCCCTTGTCGATCAGACCGGCATTCCGGATCGCATCAATATCATATTCCAGTGCAAGTGTCGCCACATCCGCAGGAAGTCCATTGGAAATCTCAAGGGCTTGCTTTCCGGAACCGCCATGAGACTGGATCACATCCACACTCTGACCTGTTTCCTCTTTCCAATATTTTGAAAAAATCTTATTATATGCTTCATAAAATTCTCTGGTCGGATCATAGGACACATTGATGATCTCCACATGATTTTTATCTTTTGTATTGTTTCCCGATACTGCAAAAGTTCCTGCCAGTACCACTGCTGCCAGTGTGATACAGACACCTGCAATGCGTTTTCTTTTCATGATCTGTGTACTCCTTTACAACCACATTTTTATTTGGAAATCTTTTTCCCACCAATGTAACTGCTTCATTTCGCTGTCAAATCATACCGGTTCTTTCCGTTTACTGTGGTTCTGTAATTTTTTTATTTGAATTGAATACATTAAACCATATTATTCCCATTAATTAAATAGGAATATCTGAAAACGTTTTCACAGAAATACTCTGGTCATAGCACAACTGCATCCTGTCTGTCACTATATCTGCGCATCCGCAACACTCAGATACAATAATCGCTCCACATACTATCCTCCACACTGCTGCAGCTGTTCCGTATCATCAGTCTGCCTTCCAGCTCCATTCGCACAATACCGGAATGTCCGCCCTTCAGTCGGTCCAGCAGCAGGTATAATGCAAATTTTCCCATATCCTCCTTGGGCAGGCTCACCGTTGTCAGCATCGGTCTGGTAAACTGTGCCTCCTGTATATCATCGCTGGATATGATCGAAGGCATATAATACCGGTTCCGAAATTTATTCAGGCACTTCAGCATTCCGATCGCCGAAATATCATTGGCACAGTAGATTCCGGTTGGCATGTCGTCCGACTGAAAGAACTTTTCCATGGCCTCGTAGCCCTCGGCCTCAGTCTGCTTTGTTTCGATAACATACTCCGGTATCACATCCAGATCATGCTTCTTCAGTGTTTCCAGATACCCGTTATACCGGTCCTCGCTGTGACACTGGCCAATATAACCGATATTTTTGTGCCCCAGGGAGATCAGATATTCCACTGCCGCTGCTGCGATCTTTTTCCCATCACAAAGGACCTCATCCACTTCATAATTGGTAGAATTCCGGTTCACCGATACCACACTCTTATACTTCTTATTCAACTTCTTCAAAGCCTCTTTATTACATCTGCCGATGATGATCAGTCCGTCCCTTTTCCCTTCCACCTCGTCATACATTCCGTCGATCAGCCGGTCCAGATTCTCCCTTCGGCACTTCCGGTCATCGGAAAACACAGACATATACCATACTTTGGAAAGAATGCAGTTTTTATCATGGATCTCACTTTCGATCACCCGAAGGAGCTCCGCAAAAAACGGATCCGTTGTGGAAGAATCGGTTCTTGTCATCAGGATATTGATGTACCAGGTTTTCTCCTGCTTTGCGGAAACGCCTTTTTTCAGATTCCGGGCCGCCTCGTTGGGCACATAATTCATCTCGATAGCTGTCTTCCATATCTTGTCCCTGAGTCCGGAAACAGAACATTTATAATTGGGATTATTCAAAACTCTGGAAACCGTCGCCGGTGAAACCCCTGCCTTTTCTGCGATCTTCTTGATGGACATGTACCCGTCCCCTCCCTCTGAAAAAAGTCTACCCGCTACCAGTCCTGTAAGCTACTCAACGTCATCTATGTAACTCAGCATCATCAGTGTAACAGAACTTTTTATCATTCCTTATTTCATAGTAATTAAATATGTTTTATATGATAATAGGAGTTTTGAAAAAAGTCAATCTTATTTTGTGAAAACGTGTTCTTTTTTTGCCTGCAATATATAAAAACAGACTGAGAACCTGATATATATTCTTATCAAGCTCCAGTCTGTTTTGCGTACTCAAACATATAAGATATAACTATGAGTAAATAACAAATGCTGATTACTAATATCCTTTGAATTATTTAACTGTTACCTTACAGGTCAGTTTTTTGGAACCACTCTGAACGGTAATGGTTGCAGTTCCTTTTTTGATGCCTTTTACAACACCTTTGGATGTGACCGTTCCCTCATTTTCCAATTCACATTTATACTAAAATTATAAATTTCCCATCACATTTAATCAAGCTTTGTTTAGAATATTTTTGTCATATTTTGTCTGTTTACAGACATTTTTTAACATTTTTTCTACTATAAAAAACCGGCAGCTCCACATGTGAAAACTTTTGTACCTGCTTTATTACCAAAATACCAAAAATACGACGTGCAGTTATTCAAAATAAATATCTGTACTTTCTTCTCCTGTTCATAATAATCTCAAATACTCTTTCTTTATATTCCTGCGAATAATAACTTTCCATATCCAATATTTCTTTTACATCTTTTTCATTAAATTTCAGCCTTATCTGCTGACCATACAATTCTTCTGCAATCTCGATCTGCTCATCAAAATCTTCACACAGAGTTTTTGATCGTGCCTCCTCCATCAGATTATTTATGTTTTCTTCCATCGGATAATCCATCTGTATATCTGATAGCAGTCCTGCACCATTATCAAATATTGGACATAAATGATATTTTTCTTCTGCATCCATTAAGACTCCAATATTATGCATATGCCGATCTTCATTCATAAAAAATGTATCAATTGCCAGGATCTTACTCATATACTTTCCAAAATCGCTAATTCCCGTAATGCGTTCCGTCTGATCTACTATAAATTCCAGTCTTTCCGAATGTTCTGGAATCGTGAATAATTTTTTATAAAGACTTTCATTATAAAATCCATAAAAAAGTCTTTCTAATGTAATAAGCTGCCATCCCTCAGGCAAAAAATTTTCACTTTTACATCCCAGATATTTTCTTCTCTTATAACTAATCTCTTCTGTTTTATATAAAACATACTCTTCCTGTTTCAGTGAAGATTTTTCCAACAAACGTGAAACAACATATTCCACCAATCCCTCATATCCCATATAATCAGCTTTATACCATACATTGTTCCTGCACCATTTCAATTGGTTTCCTTTTGACGATTGTCTGTCATTTGTTTTGATATCCTGTTCAAAAAGCTGTACCATTTTTACCTCTCAATCCTGATCCAGAAATCATCCTCTGCCATTCTTCCTTCGGTCTTTTCTATGATCATAAACGGATCATAAAATGGCAGATTCAAATCTTCTAATACCAATTTTATTTTGTCTCGTTGTCTCGGGAAACAACGAGATTCCAGAAATTCCTCGTATTCTTCAAAGGTTGGTTTTTCATTTCGGCCAAATGCTTTTTTAATAAAATTGTTTGTATAATTATATATTTTTACTTTTCTGCCTCTCTCATCCACATCAATAATCGTACATATTTCACTCTTAAACATGTACCATAAGCGTATCGGATATTCTTTTTCCGGCACGCGGAGGTTTTCCTCTATCTGAGGATACTCGTTTAAAATATGAACTAATGTCGTAACCGGTCCTGTAATATCCCGATTTTCACTTTCCCATCTTTCTATTGTTTTCTGAGATACATTTACTAACTTTGCAAAATCTTTTTGTGTAAGCTTCAATTTCTTCCTTAAAATTCGTATATCTTCTGCCCGTATCGAATGTCTCACAGCATATCCTGTCATTTTAGATTCCCCCTTTTTTATTAATATACCCTTATTTTAAGGGTATAACAAGCTATTTTATTCCTTATTTTAAGGGTTTTCTATATTTATAAAAACCCGGCAGCTGCACATGTGATAACTCTCCATGTTTCATCTGCCGGGCTTCTGTTTTTATTTTCTTTTGTATTCTTTCACTGTTATGGCTATTTTACGTACGCCTGCTTCATCGTTACTTCACCGTTATCTTACAGTTTAGTTTTTTCGCTCCGCTCTGCACGGTGATCACAGCCGTCCCTTTTCGGATTCCCTTTACAACACCTTTGGAATTTACCGTAGCGATCCTGCGATCCGAGGAACGGAAAAGAATCTTTTCGTCGCTGTAATACGGCACGGTCACTGCCTGGATCGTGTATGTTTTTCCACGAAGTATGGTTTTTGTTTTGGGCACGCCGGTCATCTTTGCAGTCCTTACTGCGGCAATATTGTTCAAAAAACGGAACCCATTTTTCTTTGCGTAAGTCTGAGCAGTAGAACCCTTTTTTCCGGCAATGACAAAAGTTTTATTTTTTCCACTATTGAAATTATAGCCGATCGCTTCTTTTTCTATCACTGTTTTACTGTTGAGGATCGTAATCTTTTTCATTGCCAGGCAATCATAAAAAGCATGGCTTCTGATCTTTTTCACACTGGCAGGTACTGTAATATTCCCCAGTTTTCGACAATTACTGAATACACCGTTCCCGATCTCTGTAAGCTTCTTCGGCAACGACACCTTTCTGAGATCTGGACAAAAAGAAAACGCACCTTCCCCAATAACCGTAACACTGTCCGGAAAGCTTACTCCTGTCAAACCGCAATGCCGAAAGGCCGCTCTTTCTATCCTGGAAACGCCCTGTCCAAGCGTAACCTTTTTCAGCTTCATATCCGCCTCAAATAACGATTCCGGTAATATTTTCACACTTCCCGGAATGATGACAGATTCCAGACTGTTACAGTAACTGAAAGCATATTCATCAATTTTTGTTACAGTTTTCGGTACATCTAGGCTCATAAGCTTACTCTGGTAAAAAGCATATGCACCAATGCTTTTCAGTCCATCAGGAAGCTTGATCCTGGTGATCGCAGTATCTCCAAATGCTCTTACTCCAATACTCCGCAGAGTTCCCGGCAACGAAATCCTCTTCATATTTCTGCAGTCTGAAAAGGTTCTGTCACCGATTCCCGTGATCCCAGATGCAACGGTTACTGTTTTTATCATTGCTGATCTGTATGAAAAATCATCGGTAACCTTAACCTCCCCTTTTCCCTGTATCTGCAGGTTTCCATTGGAGTACAATCGGTAAACAGCTTTGCTTCCACAGGAGCCCTTCGCAACAAGCTTTGCAGTGCTCTGCACACCTGCTGCCGATGCTTCCTGCGCATATTCAGCCGCATAACCAGTCTGTGCATGTACAGCCACAGAAGATACACAGGACCCTGTCAGGATCATTGACGTTGATAACAGTATTGCGATTTTTTTCCCAAACATAAAAGCTCCCTCCCTGAGAATCGATCGGATATCCACGATCTTCTCCCATGCAGCAACAAAAGGACCGACATACATCCGGTCCTCCTGTTCATCATTTAGAATCTGTTGGTTAATCCAACCACATACATATCTTCTTTATATTCCGGGATCTTCACAAGAAGTCCTTCTGCAGTATCTTCAGTTTCTACCTTCACTGCCGGATCAAATGGTCTCAGCTGTCCGTGATAGCCCTTGATCAGGAATTCATTGGCACCTTCCTTCAGATGATCTGCAAACACATTCAGATTTCCGTCTTTCTGTGTATAATGGAGCTCGATTCCACTCTCAAGCAGCTCAGATTCACGGTCACTGCAGCGTGTTCCGTAAATACCGTCATGGTTTACCTTCAGCCATGCACCCAGGATCTTCAGTCTTCTTACCTGCTCCTCCGGGATAGTTCCGTCTGCCTTCGGGCCGATGTTCAGGAGAAGATTTCCGTTATTTGCCACTGTTCCGACAAGAAGTGAGATCAGATCCGGAACAGAGATCAGCTTGTCATCGCCTTCGTTGGCATTATAACCGAAGGATAAGCCCATTCCACGGCACATCTCCCATTTCTCATTTCTGTTTACAGAACCGGCTTTATATTCCTTAGTAAGGAAATCATGATAACGTCCGTTGAAACGGTCATTTACCACACCCTCCGGAACCTTATTGTAATAATGTGCAAAGAAATACGGCATCATCTCTTCACTCTGTGTCGGCCATCCGATATCATTCCAGAACACACTCGGTGCATAATCATCTACAAGCTCTTTCATCTGATTATAGGAATAATCTGCATATGCAAATGTCGGACTGGCTGTTCCAAACAGATCATCATCCTCAAAAATAGGATCGTTTGCATACTGCCAGTCGATCAGTCCGGAATAATACAGGCCCATGCGGATTCCTGCGTCACGGACAGCTTCTGTCAGCTCACCGGTGATATTTCTCTTCGGTCCCATTTCTACGGAATTGAAATGTGTATATTTACTTGGGAACAGGCAGAATCCGTCATGATGCTTGGTTGTCAGAACAACATACTCCGCACCTGCTTCTTTGAAGATCTCTGCCCACTGCTTCGGATCCCAGTTTTCAGCTTTCCACATAGGAATAAAATCTTCGTATTTGAAATCTTTTCCGTATTTTTCTATATGATGCTTATATGTAGGACCTTTTCCAATGTTCAGAGAATTGTAATACCATTCTGCATACGGATTATCCGCAAACCATTCCTTGGAATCAACCTCTCCCAGCTCCCATGTATGCGGTGCAAATGCCGGCACGGAATAAATTCCCCAATGGATAAAAATTCCAAATTTACAATCCTCATACCATTTTGGAACTGTGTGTGCATTTACAGAGTTCCAGTTTCCTGTGAATCTTACATCTCCCATAATTAAAATACCTTATCCTTTCTGTCCTTTCAAAAAGACATTATAATTTACTCGCTTCCCCCAACAGCTATTCTACTGTGATCTTCAATACCACCGGCATATCTCCCGCCTCAATAACCCCTCTTCCGCAGGAAATATCCAGTTCTTTATTTCTCGCAAATGCCGGATGCAGATCTGTTCCGAGGATCTCAATATCCCGGATCGTGGATTTCAAAAGCTTCATATCATTGCCAAGAGCTTTGATATGGATCTCTCCATCCTCCGGCCAGTGCAGAACAGTCGCATAAATATGATTGCTCTTACTTGTAAAACGGATATCCTCAGAAGTAAAGTGCTTATCATAGGTATCCGTGAAATGTCCCTCCGGAACCACCGTCGGTCCCTCTCCGAATATCTTCCAGTATCTGGTTCCGTATATCGCCTCTCCGTTTACCTTCAGCCATTTTCCCATTTCTCTCAGGATATGTGCATCCTCTTCCGGAATTGTTCCATCCGGCTTCGGTCCGATATTAAGAAGAAGTGCACCATTTTTGCTGACTACATCGATCAGATCCAGCACTACATCGGAAGGCTTCTTATAATCATTTCCAATGGTATAGCCCCAGGAGTTCTTAGCTACAGACGTATCATTCTGCCACAGATCCGGCGTGATATGGTCTAACTGACCTCTTTCCAGATCATTGACTGCGCTGCCATAAACATATGCGTCAAATTTGGCATCAATAGCTGTTTCTTTTCCCCACTGTGCAGAACGGTTGTAATAATATGCTGCAAATTTACGAAGATACGGTTTCCATGCATACTGCTGGATCCACCAGTCAAAATACACGATGGATGGCTGATATTTATCCACGATCTCGCAGGTGCGGACAAGCCAGTCCTGCATATGCTCCTCTGTCGGAGGATTGTCATAAATATCACTCATATCTCTGGTGATTCCTGCTGCCGGCCCATAAAGATCCGCATATTCCGGATCATTGACATCAGCCTCCGGGATCTGACGACCTCCATTAAAGAACCAGTAATGCTCTGCTCTGTGAGAAGAAGCACCGAGAACCATTCCCTCTTTCTCAACCTCTATCTTCAGATCTCCGAGAATATCTCTTTTCGGTCCCATCTCAGCAGCGTTCCAGCGACAAAGGTCACTGGCATACATCTGAAATCCATCGTGATGCTCCGCTACCGGAACTACGAATTTCGCCCCCGCCTCTTTAAATAAGGCTGCCCATTCCTTCGGATCAAACTTCTCAGCCTTAAACTGAGGAATAAAATCCTTATAGCCGAATTTATCCAGAGTTCCGTATTTCTCTGTATGATGCAGGTTCTCCTTAGAGCCTTTCACATACATATTTCTGGGATACCATTCGTTTCCGAAAGCCGGAACACTGTAAACACCCCAGTGGATAAAAATTCCGAATTTATCTCTTGCATACCACTTCGGCGTAGGATGCTCACAGAGAGAATCCCAGGTATCCGTGTATGGTCCCTGTGCGATCACCTCATCGATCAGAGAAAGGTATTCTTCTTTTTTCATCTGTTCGTCCTCTTTACATCTTTTATTTATATTGTATGGATGCCTCTATGTTATCATCAAACCTTTTGGTTGTATATGCCCAACAATTCACAAATAAAACGTTTCGTTTTTATATAAAACATACAACAAAAAAAAGACCTTGATGATGTTTTTATTCCAACTTCATCAAAGTCTTTTCTTTTTTACATAATATTCTCTTCGATCACCTTTTCGATCCGTCTCTTCACTTCTTCTGCGAGCTCTGTGGTATGCATATCTTTGTATTCCTCATAATACATCGGAGGAAGGATATGCACCTGTACGGTGATCCTCTCTGTAGAGCCGGTATCAAAAGCCTTAAAGGAATCGATCAGTGCAACCGGAACGATCGGGCATTTCGTCTTGGTGGCAGTCTTGAAGCTGCCGCCCTTGAACGGCCCCGGATGATTTCCGTTTTTACTTCTGGTTCCCTCCGGAAAGATCAGATAATTACGACCAGCCTTCACTTCCCGTATTACATTGACAATGACCTGCATGGACTGCTTCAGGTCTTCCCTGTCAATGATAAAGGCTTTCATACAGGCAAAAACCTGCTTCAGAAAAGGAATCTCTCCAACTTCCTTCTTGGCAACTACCGAAAAAGGAACCGGGCATGCCCGGATGATCGCCAGCACATCAAACAGTCCCTGGTGATTCGGAAAAAACATAAATCCCTTTTCTTTTGGGATATTTTCAGCTCCATGCACATCAATATGGATATTTCCGCCTTCAATGGCATGCTCATCTATCAGTCTCAGGAATGCGTATTTCTTCTCTTCCGGATAATCATCTGTATGCGCTGCATACCAGCAAAGCTTGATCCACCAGTAAGGAACAAAGACTATATTTCTGAGCACCATCAGCAAAATCCGCTTCATTCTTACATCCTCCCGCCTCTGCTTTATCCGTTCAGTTTCCCTGCGATCTTATCCTCGTATCCCGGATTCTTTTTCAGAAAAACCTCATAAGCCTTTGTATAATCTGTATAGGTTTTCGTAGTCATAAATTTCTGATAATCCTTGGCAGCCTGCTGGCTGATCTTATCTGAAATCTCAGAAGGCGCATACAGATAATACTTTTTGTCCTGGACCTTTACAAGATAGGTACTGATACATGGATATTCCTGCTCGTTCTCCAGAACAAGATTATAGCGGATATAAACATAAGAATAATTTTTGTTTTCAGAAATGGAGCCACAGCTGTCGATATTTACATCCTTTACTCCATGGGCCTGAAAATATTTTATCGTGGAGGAAATCTCTGTTTTCGCCTCATCCGATAACTTATCCGCACTGTAACAGCTCTGCATCTTTTTATTCTTGCCTGCTGCTGCCGCTTTGATGTAGCCTTCCACAACCCCCTCCGGAGTTCTGTGGCTGATCTTTCCGCAACCTCTGGCCGCCAGAACGATCACCAGCAGGATCAAAATGATCCCCGCCAGTGTCGCAATATGGACAAAATTCAGTTTTTTATTAGAGTATTTCAGCTTCTTTACTGATTTTTTTCTGCGTTTTTTCTTTGTCGTCGTCATGACTTATCCTCGACCTTATTCCTCTTCGCTGCCTGTGACAGCTTCCTCTGCAGAGCCTTCTTCGTTATTGCCGGTTTCTCCGTCAGCTTTTTCGGTAGTTGTATCTGCTTCCGGATCTTTATCTCTTACCTTGGCGATACTTGCAACGGTTACACCCTCTGTAAGATTGATCATCTTCACACCGGAGGTGATCCTTCCAAGAACAGAGATATCCGCACACTGCAGACGGATAATGATACCCTCTGTAGTGATCATCATGATCTCGTTCTCTTCGTTGACAGCCTTGGCGCCAACAACATTTCCGGTCTTCTCGGTGATCTTGTAGCACTTCACACCCTTACCGCCACGGTTCTGGACAACGAACTCACTCATAGCTGTACGTTTGCCCATTCCGTTCTCGGAAACTACAAGCAGATAATCTCCCTGAGTGTTCAGCTGCATGGCAACAACTTCATCACCGTCAGTAAGATTCATACCTCTTACTCCCATGGACGCACGGCCTGTGCTGCGGACATCCGTTTCCTTAAAGCGGATACACTGTCCGTCCCTGGTCACAAGAATAATATCTTTATTATTATCAGTAGCCTTAACCTCGATCAGCTCGTCATCATCACGAAGAACGATTGCTGTAAGACCTGTCTTACGGACATTCTCGTAATCCTTGATCGGAGTTTTCTTCACAAGGCCTTTCTTGGTGGCCATCATCAGATAATGACCCTCTTCATATTTACGAAGCGGGATCACAGCTGTGATCTTTTCTCCCGGTGCAAGCTGCAGAAGATTGATGATCGCAGTTCCTCTGGCTGTACGACCGGCCTCCGGGATCTCATATGCCTTCAGTCTGTATACACGTCCTGTATTAGTAAAGAACATGAGATAATGGTGCGTTGTCGTCATCAGAAGCTCTTCGATATAGTCATCCTCAATCGTCTGCATACCCTTGATTCCTCTGCCGCCACGGTTCTGGCTACGGAAGTTGTCAACGGTCATACGCTTGATATAACCAAGCTTTGTCATTGCGATCACTGTATTTTCTCTCGGGATCAGATCCTCTGTAGAAATATCATATACATCGTATCCGATGGAAGTCTTTCTGTCATCGCCGTATTTCTCTGCAATGGCAAGGATCTCCTCTCGGATCACCCGGAGAAGGAGCTTGCGGTCAGCAAGGATTGCCTGGAACTTGCGGATCTTCTCCATAAGCTCTGCATACTCAGCCTCCAGCTTCTCTCTTTCCAGACCTGTCAGTGCACGGAGACGCATATCCACGATCGCCTGTGCCTGCACATCTGTCAGCTCAAAACGGTCGATCAGCTCCTGCTTGGCGATCTGTACGTTGCGGGAACCACGGATGATGCGGATCACTTCGTCAATATTATCAAGTGCCTTCAGAAGACCCTCCAAAATATGGGCTCTCTCCTGTGCCTTATTAAGATCATACTGTGTTCTTCTGCGAACTACATTCTCCTGATGCTCCAGATAGTACTCCAGCATCTCTTTCAGATTCAGAACCTTCGGTTCCATACTTCCATGATTTGGAACAAGAGAAAGCATGATCACACCAAAAGTATCCTGCAGCTGTGTATGCTTGTAAAGCAGATTCAGGATCACGTTGGCATTGGCATCCTTACGAAGATCAATACAGATTCGCATACCCTCACGGCTGGAATGGTCGTTCAGGTCTGTGATCCCGTCGATCTTTTTGTCACGGACAAGCTCTGCGATCTTCTCGATCAGACGTGCCTTGTTTACAAGGTACGGGAGCTCGGTAACCACGATACGGGATTTACCGTTTGGCAAAGTCTCGATATTCGTCACCGCACGGACACGGATCTTGCCACGTCCGGTACGGTAAGCTTCCTCGATTCCTCTCGTTCCGAGGATGGTCGCTCCTGTAGGGAAGTCCGGTCCCTTTACGATCTCAAGAAGCTCCTCCATAGCTGTTTCTCTGTCTTCTTCTACAATGTTGTCAATGATCTTAACAACTGCATTGATAGTTTCACGAAGGTTATGCGGCGGAATATTGGTTGCCATACCTACCGCAATACCTGTAGTACCGTTTACCAAAAGGTTCGGAAAACGTGCCGGAAGCACAACCGGCTCACGCTCTGTTTCATCAAAGTTCGGCTGAAAATCAACCGTATCCTTGTTGATGTCAGCAAGCATCTCCATGGATATCTTGCTGAGACGTGCCTCTGTATATCGCATGGCAGCCGCACCGTCACCATCCACGGAACCAAAGTTTCCATGTCCGTCAACCAGCGGATATCTTGTGGACCATTCCTGAGCCATATTGACCAGCGCACCATAGATGGAGCTGTCACCGTGCGGATGATATTTACCCATGGTATCACCGACAATACGCGCACATTTTCTGTGTGGCTTGTCAGGACCATTATTCAGCTCGATCATAGAGTACAGAACTCGGCGCTGTACCGGCTTCAGACCGTCTCTTACATCAGGCAAAGCTCGTGAGGCGATAACACTCATGGCATAGTCGATGTAAGATTCCTTCATCGTTTTTTCCAGATCCACTTCGTGGACTTTGTCAAAAATATTATCTTCCATTCTTCTTTATTCTCCTAGATATCAAGATTCTTAACGAATCTTGCATTTTCTTCGATAAATTCACGTCTTGGCTCTACCTTGTCTCCCATAAGAGTGGTAAATGTCAGATCGATCTCAGATGTGGCAGCTTCGTCCATGGTCACACGGAGAAGGATTCTCTTCTCAGGGTCCATAGTAGTCTCCCAGAGCTGCTCGGCATCCATCTCACCCAGACCTTTATAACGCTGGATCTTATTGTTTCCGTCACGTCCGATCTCGGTAAGGATATTGTTCAGCTCATTATCGTCATATGCATACCATACCTTTTTGTTCTTCTCCACTTTATAGAGAGGAGGCTGCGCCAGGTATACATATCCCTGCTTGATCAGCTCCGGCATGAAACGATACAGGAAGGTCAGAAGCAGTGTTGCGATATGCGCACCGTCAACATCGGCATCGGTCATAATAATGATCTTGTGATAACGAAGCTTGGAAATATCAAAATCCTCATGGATTCCGGTTCCGAAGGCAGTGATCATTGCCTTGATCTCTTTGTTTCCGTAAATCTTATCCAGACGTGCCTTCTCAACATTCAGGATCTTACCACGCAGCGGAAGGATTGCCTGTGTGGCACGGTTTCTCGCTGTCTTGGCAGAACCGCCCGCGGAATCTCCCTCTACGATATAGATCTCACAGTTCTCCGGATTCTTGTCAGAACAGTCTGCAAGCTTTCCAGGAAGTGACATGCTGTCCAGTGCGGATTTTCTTCTTGTAAGGTCACGTGCCTTTCTGGCTGCCTCTCTGGCTCTCTGTGCAAGAACAGATTTCTCAACGGTAGCCTTGGCAACTGCAGGATTCTGCTCCAGGAAAATCTCCAGCTGTTTACTTACGACACTGTCTACCGCACCTCTTGCCTCACTGTTTCCAAGCTTCTGCTTGGTCTGACCCTCAAACTGCGGATTCTCGATCTTAACACTGACGATCGCAGTCAGGCCCTCACGGATATCATCACCGCTTAAGTTCGGCTCACTGTCCTTGAGAAGCTTGTTCTTACGTGCATAATCATTAAATGTATTGGTGATCGCATTACGGAAACCGGTAATGTGTGTACCGCCCTCCGGTGTATTGATATTGTTTACAAAGCCATAGGTGTTCTCTGTATAGGAGTCATTATGCTGCAGCGCAACCTCTACAGACACGCCGTCCTTCTCACCCTCACAGTAAATGATCTCCGGGTAAAGAGCCTCCTTGCTTCTGTTCAGGTAGCTTACAAACTCACGGATACCACCCTCATAGTGGAATACCTTCTCGCGCTCCTGTCCCTCTCTCTTATCCTCCAGAACGATACGAAGACCCTTAGTCAGGAAAGCCATCTCACGAAGTCTCTGTTTCAGGATATCATAATCATAAACAGTCTCCTCAAAGATCTCCTTGTCCGGAAGGAAATAAACCTTCGTTCCTGAAAGCCCCGGATCACAGTCACCTACCACCTTCAGCGGGTACATAGTTTTGCCACGCTCATATCTCTGTTTGTATTCCTTACCCTCTCGGTAGATGGTAACCTCCAGCCATTCGGAAAGTGCATTTACAACAGATGCACCAACACCGTGAAGACCACCGGAAACCTTATATCCTCCACCGCCGAATTTACCGCCTGCGTGAAGAATGGTAAATACAACCTCAACTGCCGGAATACCAGCCTTATGATTGATGCCAACCGGAATACCACGACCATTATCTGTAACTGTAATGGAATTATCCGGATTGATATCTACATGGATCTCCGTACAAAAACCAGCCAGTGCTTCATCGACTGCGTTATCCACGATCTCATATACGAGATGATGAAGTCCACGGCTGGAGGTACTTCCGATATACATTCCAGGCCTCTTACGTACGGCTTCCAGTCCTTCCAGGATCTGGATCTGATCCGCGCCGTATTCTGTATTCTCTGCGCCCATGTCATTCCTCCTGTTCTTGTCGTCCGGACGTGTTTGAAAATTCATTTCTGCAGAACCATAGCAGCTTCAGAAATCATTACATCAAATCCTGAACAAGATAAACTGATCTTTTAATTTCAGGAAATACTGTATTTTCATTTTGCAGAAAGCAATTCTCAAACCCGCTCCGGAAGTGTCATTTATACCTGTAAAATAAATATTTTTTACATACGAATACAGAGTTTATTATAGCACAAAAAAGCCTGTATTTCCACGCAAAATCATAGGAAATACAGGCAAAAAAGTATCTTATTAAATGCAATCTCAAAATACAGCACAATATGGTCTATACTGCAAGCAAATCATTTCGACAAAATCCGCACAGTACTTTTTATTACCACAATAAAAAAAGCCACATACGTTCCCAAAAATCCTTGGTCACAGTATGCAGCTTATTCAATCATCCACGATCACGTTACCTACGATCCGTACCACAATCTACACCTGAGCATTCAGCAGAACCTTCTCCATCCAGAAGCGCCTTATAAATATCCCGCTTGGAAACACCACGATCCTTGGCAGCAAGCTTCATGGCATCCTTCCTGGAATTCCCCTGCTGCTCATACATCGCCACATGCTCCGCAATGGAAATCTCCTCCCAGGAAGCACGCTTCTCCGCCTCCATCTCACTGCGGCTCCTGCCCTCGATCACAAGAACACACTCACCCAGCGGCTTCTCATCTTTATAAAAATCCATCAGATCATCGATCGTAGTCCGGAATGCCGTCTCATGCTTCTTGGTCAGCTCTCTACAAAGAGTCATCCGGCGGTTGCCAAGCGCCTCTCTGAGCTCACCAAGAGTCCGTACAAGCCTGTGAGGTGCCTCATACAGGATAATAGTCCTGGTTTCACAGGAAAGCTCCTCCAGGATCGTTTTTCGTTCTTTCTTATCCGCCGGAAGAAAAGCCTCGAAAGCAAAACGCCTGGTATGCAGGCCTGACAAAGTCAGAGCAGTGATACAGGCAGCAGGACCCGGAAGTGAAGTCACTTCAATTCCGGCTTCATAGCACATGGCGGCAAGCTCCTCCCCGGGGTCTGAGATACCCGGAGTACCTGCATCTGTGATCAACGCAATGTTTGTACCCGCCAGCAGCTTTTCCACGAGGACATGGCCCTTATCGATCTTATTGTATTCGTGGTAGCTAGTCATGGGGGTTTTTATATCAAAATGATTCAGAAGTTTTATGCTGTTGCGGGTATCCTCCGCAGCGATTAAGTCCACTTCCCGAAGGGTTCTTAGTACTCGAAGGGTGATGTCTTCGAGATTTCCTATGGGGGTGGCGCATAAGTATAGTTTTCCGTTTTGTTTCATAATTTGCCTCTTTTCTCGCTTGACCGCGGGGAGTTTTTTCCACTTGGCCGTGGGGGAGTTGTTTCGCTTGACCGCGGGGGATATTCCGCTTGACCGTGGGGGTTATTCCGCTTGACCGCGGGGGGTTGTTTAAGTTTGGGAACTTTGAAAACCGCAAAGGGGCCGCAAAGCCGCGCCCCCTCTGCACACCCCTTGGGCTTTTTTTAAGTAGTGCAAGGGATTCGTTGTTCTTATTTGTTGACTTGTGTCTGTATGCTTCGGTATTCAGCGCACTACGCTGTGCCGATGTTGTTTTATTTCTTCACTTTCTCTGTGATTCACTTCTGGCAAGGTGTCTGTATTCTTCGATACTCAGCGCACTACGCTGTGCCGATGTTGTTTTATTTCTTCTGTTTCTCTGTGGTTCGCTTCTGGCAAAGTACCTGTATTCTTCAATACTCAGCGCGCTACGCTGTGCCGATGTTGTTTTATTTCTTCACTTTCTCAGTGATTCACTTCTGG
>NZ_JAJCGR010000040.1:0-26657 GCF_020553125.1 Blautia sp. MSK20_18 | reverse complement strand
TTACTTTTATGGCTTTTACCATCTACTTCCTCCTGTATCAGTTCCCGGATAAGTTCCTTAGCTTTATTCGCTGGTTTTCCTTGTAATTTGCAACTGAATACTGTGATTATCTGAACCAGATCTTCAACAAGTTCCTGCTGTTGGGATTTTTCAGTATTATCAATCTGTCGTTCCAGATCATCTTTCTGTTTATGGCTGGAAACGCGACAATATCCAATTGTAATGCGATTTTTAGGCTTTACATTTATTACCTGGTTGAGTTGCTCGTCAGAATAATATCTATAGCCGCTTACTGTAGTATGATGCGGATGAAGTTTTCCATTGGCATCCCAATTTCGTAATGTCTGGGCGGATACGCCTATAATTTTTGAAGATTCATGTATAGAATAATATTTACTCAAAGCATCAACTCCTTTCAATAATATTCCACTCTAATATCTTATAAAACCAAACATGTACTTATATGATTTTATAATTTATATTTAACTGTTAATAACCTCCTTATATAGAAATATAGAAATGAAAAACAGACTATAGGTGTAAAGTCCGATCCAGCTAATCTTAGCACAGTTTTTGACTGTGTGTAAAGAGAGGGAACGCAGATAAGTATCTTGTGCATCACGAAGCGTATTGCCGGTCACAGAATGAACAGCAATATGCTTCGCAGCGAATACGGATCGTCAATACACATCTGACGGTGAGAAAAACAGTACAGCCGGGAAATTTTTCGGCAGGAAAAACGCAGGATACAGAACGGTTTATAGGACTGTATAAAAAAATATGGAATTTTGCGTGCACATGTGGAAATGATAGCGTGCATGGAATTGTGTTAGGAACGGAAAAACAGATTATTCGGCAAATGACATTTATACATGTTTTGAGTTAGTAAAAACATACAAAAATACATATGTAAAAATGTTGGTTTTGCTACAAGGGGATAAATGAGCGCCAAAACATACTCAAAAATAGTAAAAATTGTGAGGGTATATAAAAAAAACGTAAAAGAAACTGGAAAAATGACGGATAATTAACAAAGTGTGAACAAAAAATGGATAAAATGAATAAAAAGTAACATTTTTCCATATTGAAATGACAATAATCCATTTATCATTTTTCCATGTGCAATTATAATAATATCAACGGTCAGGGACGTGAAAAAATATAAAAACTGACCAAAGAAAGAGGGAAAATAAGAAAGATTTAAAAGGAGGAAGAAGTTATGAATTTCAAAAGAGTAGCAGCATTATTGTTAGCAGGTGCCATGGTAATGACAGCAGTTCCGGTATATGCCAAGGGCGACGATGTTACACTTTCCGTATCCATCTGGGACACCAACCAGGAGCCGGGAATCAAAGAAATTCTCGCAGACTTCACAGAGAAGACAGGAATCAAGACAGAGATCTCCGTTGTTAAATGGGATGAGTACTGGACAATGCTCGAGGCCGGTGCACAGGGTGGTTCCCTTCCGGACGTATTCTGGATGCACTCCAACGAGAGTCAGAGATACATGTCCAACGATATGCTTCTTGATCTGACCGATAAGATCAAAGACAGCGATCTGATCGATCCGGAGAACTATCCGGAGGATATCTGGGGACTGTATACATACGATGATAAATATTATGCAGTACCGAAGGATATAGATACAATCGCTCTCTGGTACAACAAGACATTATTTGACGAGGCAGGACTTGATTATCCGACAGCTGACTGGACATGGGATGATGTTACAGAGGCAGCTAAGAAGCTTACTAAGGATGATGGTTCCCAGTACGGTCTCGGAATGAGAAATGATAACAACCAGGCCGGATACTACAACCTGATCTATGATAACGGCGGATACATCATCAGCGATGACAAGACAAAATCCGGCTGGGATGATGAGAAGACGATCGCAGCTATGCAGACACTGGAAGGATGGATCAAGGATGGCGTGATCCCGTCTCTTGAGACAATGTCCGAGAACAACGAGGACGTACTTTTCGAGGCTGGCAAGATCGCTATGACATGCCAGGGCTCCTGGATGCTTGCAGCATTTAAAGAGAACGAGTACACAGCAGCTAACTGTGATTGTGTAGAGCTTCCTAAAAACGCTGAGACAGGCAGAAGAGCTTCCTCATATAACGGACTTGGATGGGCAGCATCTGCTTCCGGTGAGCACACAGACGAAGCTTGGCAGCTGATCGAGTACCTCGGATCCAAAGAGGCTCAGGAGAAACAGGCTGAGCTTGGTGTTACAATGAGTGCATACAAAGATACATCTGATGCATGGGCTAAATCCGCAGACTTCAACCTTCAGGCTTATCTGAACATGATGGATGACATGGAGATCCGTCCATACTCCAAATCTACTGTAACATGGGAGAACGAGGACAACGAGATCCTTAAGGGCGTATACACAGGCGACATCACAATGGAAGAGGCTTGCAAGCAGATGGCTGATCAGATGAACGAGAAGCTGGCTGAGGAGTAAGCATTAAGAAACACCGATAATTAAGTGCAGTAATGAGAGGGGCCGCCGCACTCAGGTGCAGCGGCCTCATACATAGAAGGAATAGAAGGAGTGATTCTTATGGCTAAAACTACCAAGTCACAGGCACGGACAAAGAGAGAGCGCAGTGAGTTCCTCTGGGGCTGGCTGTTTATTCTCCCAACAACAATCGGACTGATCGTATTGAACATCATTCCGATCTTCCAGACTATTTACCAGAGCTTTTTCAAGACAGGAGATTTTGGTAAAGGAAATATCTTTATCGGTTTACAGAACTACCAGAAGGTTTTTGCAGATAAAGAGATCTGGCAGGCACTGATCAACACATTCAAATATGCGATCGTGGAGGTCCCTTTTTCCATTGTCATCGCACTTGTTCTTGCAGTACTTCTTAACAGAAAGATGAAGGGCCGTTCTATTTACAGAACCATCATCTTCCTTCCGATGGTAGCAGCTCCGGCAGCGGTAGCCATGGTATGGAGATGGCTGTTCAACTCTGATTATGGTCTTATCAATAACGTTTTCCATGTTCATGTAAACTGGGTTTCTAATCCGAAAATTGCAGTATTTGCAGTTGCGATCATCGGTGTATGGTCTATCATCGGTTACAATATGGTTCTTTTCCTGTCAGGACTTCAGGAAATCCCGAGAGATTATTATGAAGCAGCATCCATTGACGGTGCAACAGGCGTGAATGCATTCTTTAACATCACGGTCCCGCTTCTTTCACCAACCATTTTCTTCGTACTTGTTACCCGTGTGATCGGATCCCTTCAGGTATTCGACCTGATCTATATGGTTATTGACAAGTCAAACCCGGCACTTACCAAGACTCAGTCACTGGTTTACCTGTTCTATAAATATGCATTTATCAATAAGAACATGGGATACGGCGCTACGATCGTAGTAGTACTTCTTATTATCACCATGATCCTGACAGTATTCCAGATGATCGGTCAGAAGAAATGGGTATTCTACAACTAAAAAGGGGGATTAACCATGGATAGTATGGAAACAAAAAAGAAATTAACCACTATTTTAATACATGTCATACTGATCATTGTGTCCATAACGATGCTTGTGCCATTTATCTGGATGATCCTGACAGCTTTTAAAACTGTAACGGAAGCAACATCTGTAGATCCTTTCACCATTTTCCCGAAAATATGGAGAAAAGACGCATTTATTTCTGTTATCAATAACATGAACTTCCTGCTTCTGTACAAGAATACACTGCTTCTGATCTTCTTCCGAGTAGTGTGTGCGGTTCTTACAGCAACTATGGCAGGCTATGCATTTGGACGACTGAACTTCAAGGGCCGTGATCTCTGCTTCAGTCTTGTACTGTTCCAGATGATGGTTCCGGTACAGATCTTCATCATCCCGCAGTACCTGATGGTCAGCAAGATGGGTATGCTGAATACGATCTTTGCCCTTGTATTCCCAGGTATTGTTACTGCATTCGGTACTTTCCTTCTGAGACAGGGATATATGGGACTGCCGAAGGATCTGGAGGAGGCTGCCAGACTTGACGGATGTAACATCGGTCAGACCTTCCTTTACATCATGGCACCACTTACAAGATCCAGTATGGTCGCACTTGGAATTTTCACAGCTGTATTCGCATTCAAAGATCTGATGTGGCCGATGATCGTTAATACAGATAAGGATATGCTGGTACTTTCTTCCGCACTTGCAAAGATGCAGGGCCAGTACGTATCCAAATTCCCGGAACTGATGGCTGCATCTCTGATCGCCTGCATTCCGATGATCGTGATCTACATGATCTTCCAGAAACAGTTTATCGAAGGTATTGCTACCAGCGGTGGAAAACTGTAATCAGAAATATTACATAAGGTAATACAAGACCGCTGACAATGTATATAACTGAGGATTTGGTTATTGAGGTTGTCAGCGGTATTTTTATCGAAGCAAATGCCAAAATGCACAGTTATTTGATGATTCTTAAGGAAAGAGGCGGATATTTTTATCCGCAGTAAACAAAAAAAGGAGAAAATTATGCCGATCAAATTTCACGAGGGATCAAAGACATTCCACATTTATAACAAACATTTAAGCTACATCACCTGTATCATGGAAAATGGCCAGATGGAGAATCTGTACTATGGAAAAGCTATCCGCGATAAAGAGGATTTCAGTTATCTTCACGAGGAGATCATGCGTTCCCTGATGGCTGTATGCGTTCCGGAACCGGGACTTCTTTCCATGCAGTATACCAAACAGGAGTATCCTGTTTACGGAACCGGTGATTTCAGAAATCCTGCCCTTACTGTTCGTCAGGAGAACGGAAGCGAGATCGTAGATTTCAAATATGTTTCTCATGAGATTTACGGCGGCAAGAAGAAGCTTGCCGGTCTTCCGGCAACCTACACAGAGAACGAGGAAGAGGCAACATCTCTGGACATTACACTTCATGATTCTGTGATGGACACAGACCTTGTTCTTACATATTCCGTATATGAGGATTACCCGGTGGTCACCAGAAGTGCACGCCTTGTTCAGAAAGGGAATCAGAAAATCCGCCTCGAAAATGTGATGAGTGCAGCAGTGGAGTTCCCGGATATGGATTATGAGATGATCCATCTTTCCGGTGCGTGGGCACGTGAGCGTTATGTAAAAACACGCAAGCTTGAGATGGGTACACAGGCTGTACAGAGTCTTGCAGGAACCGGCTCCAGCTCTGAGCAGAATCCGTTTATCGCACTGAAACGTCCTCATACAACAGAAGACACAGGCGAGGTTTTCGGCTTCAGCTTTGTGTACAGCGGCAACTTCCTTGCTCAGGTCGAGGTTTCCACCTACGAGATGACACGAGTTATGATGGGAATCAATCCACAGGGATTTTCCTGGGAGCTTTCCAGAGATGAGGAATTCCAGACTCCGGAGGTTGTTATGGTATATAGCGATAAGGGCTTAAACGGAATGAGCCAGGCTTACCACAGACTGTACCGTGACCGCCTGATGCGCGGAAAATGGAGAAATCATGCACGACCGATCCTCCTCAATAACTGGGAGGCAACCTATTTTGACTTTAATGAGGAAAAAATCCTCAATATTGCAAAAAAAGCCAAAGAGGTTGGGGTAGAGCTTTTCGTTCTGGATGACGGATGGTTCGGAACCAGAAACGATGATTACCAGGGCCTTGGCGACTGGTTTGTAAATAAGAATAAGCTTCCAAACGGAATTTCCGGACTTTCCCGCAAGATTGAGGAGATGGGCCTGAAATTCGGTCTCTGGGTAGAGCTTGAGATGGTAAACAAGAACAGCGACTGCTACAGAGCACATCCGGACTGGCTCATCGGAGCACCGGAGCGTTTTGAGTCCCACTCAAGACATCAGCATGTTCTTGATTTTTCCAGACCTGAGGTTGTGGATTTCATTTATGATTCCATCTCAAAAGTTATCGAGGAATCTTCCATTTCCTACATTAAATGGGATATGAACCGTTACATGTCCGAGCCTTTCAGCCGCGGCGCATCTGCAGCAGATCAGGGCAAGACCATGCATAAATATATCCTTGGTGTTTATGAACTGTATACAAGACTGACAGAGAGATTCCCTGACATCCTCTTTGAATCCTGCGCAAGCGGCGGAGCAAGATTTGATCCTGGAATGATGTATTTTGCACCGCAGACATGGACCAGTGATGATACCGATGCAGCAGAGAGAGAAAAGATTCAGTACGGTACATCCTTTGTTTATCCGATCGTCAGCATGGGATCTCATGTATCAGCAGTACCGAATCATCAGTTGCACCGTACCACACCGCTTTCTACAAGAGCAAATGTGGCATATTTCGGAACCTTTGGCTATGAGCTGGATCTGAACCTTTTAAGTGCCAAAGAGATCGAAGAGGTAAAGGCACAGGTGGAATTCATGAAGGAACATCGTGACCTGATCCAGGTGGAGGGTGATTTCTACCGTATCTTAAGCCCGTTCGAAGGAAATGATACTGCATGGATGGTTGTTTCCAGAGACAAAAAACAGGCAGTTGCTGGATACTATGAAAGACTGAACAAGGTCAATGCTTCCTGGATGCGTCTGCGCTTCAAGGGTCTTGACGAGGACCAGCTTTACAAAGTAAAATGGGAAGATAAGTGCCTGAAAGCTTACGGAAATGAGCTGATGTATGCAGGAATCCCGGTTGATCGTGACTACTGCAATAAGACAAACGGTGATTTCCATTCTGTATTGTATACAATTGAAGCAGAGGGTTGATTTCTGTAAATGATAGAATAAAAACTGTCTGCAGAAAGACATCCGCCTGACCAGAAATATAACAGGCCGCCGGATATGGCGGCCTGTTATTGGGTAGCGAAGCAGCTCACAGGCGGAAACATAATATATGACATCAGGGAGGTGACAAGTTGCTTCATACAGTTGGTTTTACAAACTCAGACAGATATAAATGTCTGGAGAATTTAAAGAAAGGTGCGGTGGATCTCTGCCTTACCTATTGTGGGTGGGAAAACTGCGATCCGGGACATCGCTTTGGACCAAATAAAAGGATTTCCCATGTGCTTCATATCGTGGAATCCGGAACCGGGGTTTTTGAGATGGATGGACAGCAGTATCATCTGACCGGCGGGGAGGCATTTCTGATCCCATCCAGTGTGGAGGCCTGGTATGAGGCAGATATGGACAATCCCTGGACGTACCGCTGGGTAGGATTTGAGGGAATGACTGCAGAGGAAGTGATCCATGTAAGTGGTTTCAGCCGGGAAAATCCGGTCCGAAGGATCCACTGCATGGAAAATGCCGCGAAGTATATTGATGCAATGGTCCAGACCAACAAGCTTGTTTTTGAAAATGAGCTGAAACGGAACGGACTTCTGATGCTCCTTTTGTCTGATCTGATCGTAGATAACCGGGATGCATGTCTGAGAGAAGGCAAGCTTCTTCCGTCCCACAGATATCCCAATTCCGTTTATGTGGAGCATGCAGTAGATTACATTGCAGCCAACTTTGACAAGCGGCTTAAGATCAATGAGCTGGCAGACCGCATCGGAGTCAACCGCAGCTATCTTACCAGCACCTTTAAGAAAAGCCTCGGATGTTCCCCGCAGGAATACCTGATGAATCTCCGCATTGAGAAAGCCAAATCACTTCTGAAAAAAGGAGATATCCAGGTCAACGAGGTGGCTGCAAGAGTGGGATATGGAGACCCTTTAGCTTTTTCTAAAGTTTTTAAAGCAAGAACAGGAAGGAGTCCAAGAGAATATAAAGAAGAAAAAAGAAGCCTTGTGGTGAAAGGGAAGAAAGGGGATTATACAGAATCTGAGCCCTGATCCTGTGATATATTTCACGAAGAAAAAAGAACTCTCTGTCTGGCCGGAATATATAAAATTCTGGTATCGGGCAGAGCGTTTTTTATGTCATAAGAAATGTTATAGAAAATTACTTCCAGGTATCTCATGCAACAAAACAACAATTATTAACATCAAAGTACATATTTTAAACAAGTTTCCGGTAGTATGATAAGATCACAAAGAAAACGAAGCGGGACTGCACCGCAGAAATAGCAGAAAATCAGGAATTTCAAAGAAAAATATAAGAATTCCGGATAAGAGATCCAACAAAGGAAACAGGAGGAACGAATATGATCAAAATTACATTCATGGGAGCTGGAAGCACGGTTTTCGCAAGAAATGTACTTGGCGATTGTATGTGCACACCGGCACTTCGCGAGAGCGAGATCGCACTTTATGATATTGACGAGAAGAGACTGGAGGATTCCAGAATTATCTTAAGTGCCATCAACCACAACGTAAACGAGGACCGCGCAGTGATCAAAACTTATCTCGGTGCCGAGAACCGTAAAGATGCACTTCGAGATGCAGATTTCGTAGTCAACGCCATTCAGGTAGGCGGATATGAGCCATGTACAGTAACAGACTTTGAGATCCCGAAGAAATACGGCATCAAACAGACCATCGCAGATACCCTGGGAATCGGCGGAATCATGCGTGCACTTCGTACCATTCCGGTCCTGGAAGAGTTTGCCCGGGATATGGAAGAAGTCTGCCCGAACACTCTGTTCCTGAACTACTCCAACCCTATGGCAATGCTCACCGGTTATATGCAGCGTTTTACAAAGATCCGTACTGTAGGCCTCTGTCACAGCGTTCAGGTCTGCTCCCAGAAGCTTCTTGAGGGAATGGGAATGGAAGACAAGATTGAGGGACGTACCGAGCTGATCGCAGGTATCAACCACATGGCATGGCTTCTTGAGATCCATGACAAAGATGGAAACGACCTGTACCCGGAGATCCGCAGAATTGCAGAGGAGAAGAATACATCCGGTGAGAAACATGAGGATATGGTACGTTATGAGTACATCCGTCATCTTGGCTACTACTGCACAGAGTCCAGTGAGCACAATGCAGAGTATAATCCGTTCTTCATTAAATCCAAATATCCGGAGATGATCGAGGAGTTCAATATTCCGCTTGACGAATATCCGAGAAGATGTATCAAACAGATCGAGGGCTGGGAAAAAGAGCACGAGGATATCCTCAAGGATGGCAAGATCGGCCATGAGAGAAGTAAAGAGTATGCTTCTTATATCATGGAGGCTGTTGTTACAAACACACCGTACAAGATCGGTGGAAATGTTCTTAACAACGGTTACATCGATAACCTTCCGTCGGATGCTTGCGTAGAGGTTCCATGCTATATCGACGGAACCGGTGTACATCCGGTAAAAGTGGGCAAGCTTCCTACACAGCTGGCAGCTATGAATTCATCCAATGTCAGCCCGCAGCTCCTTGCTATTGAGGCAGCAGTGACCAAAGACCGCCAGAAAATCTATCAGGCAGCCATGATGGACCCGCACACAGGTGCAGAGCTGAATATCAAAGACATCCAGGCAATGTGTGATGAGCTGATCGAGGCACATGGGGATTATATGAAGATGTACCGCTAAGGCAGGAAATGATCGGAAGGCAGCAAAAACTTTGAAATAAATATGCAAGGCGGCATAGAAAGGCCGGAACACCAGAATGGGGAGGGTGTTCCGGCCTTTCTTTATATGGAACTTTTGATAAATAATAAAAACAACAGATCGCTGTCTAGGTCATGGAAGAACTGGAACGTCAGGGCAAAAAGATCCCGGAAGATGTTGCGGTAACCGGCTATGATAATTCACTATATGCAAGACAGGGACAGGGCATTACCACTATCACCCATCCCCAGGAAAAACTGGGAGATCAATGCTTATCCGGTTAATGAGATCGCAGAATATGTTCAGGATGTAAGTCAGGGAGATATTGATGTTCTGGTAGAAGAATATTATAATAAATACGATATGATTCTGGATGGACGTGCCCCTGAGGAATTTAAGAAGCATGTAGCAGTCCAGGCAGGGATCGAGATCGGTTTTGAGCGCTTCCTCGAGGAGAAAAATTATCAGGCTGTCGTAACACACTTTGGTGATCTGGGCTCCCTGAAACAGCTTCCGGGACTTGCGATCCAGCGACTGATGGAAAAAGGCTATGGCTTCGGTGGCGAGGGTGACTGGAAAACAGCAGCTATGGGTATTGAAGCGGTTTATATTGATGGCGATACAACGATCCAGAATCTGCAGAATGAGCTGAGATGGAACAGCATGTATTTCAGCAAATAATATGGGAGGTTTTTTACAATGGGAGTAAATGAGGCAAAAACAGCAATTCTTGAGAATCGCACGGCTCTTGGTATTGAGTTTGGTTCCACAAGGATCAAGGCAGTTCTGGTGGACGATAAGAACCAGCCCATCGCATCCGGAGCCTATGAATGGGAGAACCAGTATGTGGATGGTATCTGGACATACAGCCTGGAGGAGATCTGGAAAGGTCTCCAGGGCAGTTACCAGGATATGGCAGAAGATGTTCAGAAAAAATATGGAGTGGAGCTTACAAGCGTAGGTGCGTTTGGTGTCAGTGCCATGATGCATGGCTATATGCCGTTTAATAAAGAGGGAGAGCTGATGGTCCCGTTCCGTACCTGGAGAAACAACATCACAGGAGAAGCCTCTGAGAAGCTGGCAGAGCTTTTCCATTACAATATCCCTCAGAGATGGAGCATCGCACACCTGTATCAGGCGATCCTTAACGGTGAGGAGCATGTAAAAGATATCGATTATATCAGCACTCTGGAAGCCTATGTGCACTGGAAACTCACCGGAAAAAGAGTTCTTGGTATCGGTGATGCGGCAGGTATGTTCCCAATCGACAGTGAAACGAAGGACTATAACGAGGAGATGGTTCAGAAGTTCGATGAACTGGTTGCGCCTTATGGTTTCCCATGGAAGCTTCGCGATATTATGCCGAAAGCTCTGGTGGCAGGTCAGGATGCAGGAGTTCTTACAGAGGAAGGCGCAAAGCTTCTGGATGTAAGTGGAAAGCTGAAAGCTGGAATCCCGATGTGTCCGCCTGAGGGAGACGCAGGAACCGGTATGGTTGCCACAAACAGTGTCCGTCGGCGTACCGGAAATGTTTCTGCGGGAACATCTGTATTTGCCATGATCGTCCTGGAGAAGGCACTTTCCAAACCGTATAAAGAAATCGACATGGTTACCACTCCGGCAGGAGATCCGGTTGCCATGGCACATTCCAACAACTGTACTTCGGATCTGAACGCATGGGTAAATGTGTTTAAGGAATTTGCAGAAGCTATGGGCATGAAAGTAGATATGAACAAACTGTTCGGAACTCTTTATAACAAAGCCATGGAAGGCGACCCGGACTGTGGCGGACTTCTTTCCTACTGCTATTTCTCCGGCGAGCATATGACCGGCTTTGAAGAGGGACGTCCACTGTTTGTACGTTCTCCTGAGAGCAAATTTACACTGGCAAACTTTATGCGAAATAATCTTTACACCTGCCTCGGCGCCATGCGTGTAGGTCTGGATATCCTTCTGAATCAGGAGCATGTAAAGATCGATAAGCTTCTGGGCCACGGCGGCCTCTTTAAGACAAAGGGGGTCGGCCAGCAGATCCTTGCAGATGCGGTAGATGCACCGGTATCTGTAATGTCCACAGCAGGAGAAGGCGGAGCCTGGGGAATCGCACTTCTGGCTTCCTATCTGATTAACAGGAGAGAAGGCGAAGACCTTGCGGATTTCCTGGATGAAGATGTCTTCAAAGGAAACGAAGGCAGCACACTGGCGCCGGAAGCAGAAGGCGTGAAAGGATTCAATGCATTTATGGATCGATATATGAAGGGTCTTGGCATTGAGCGTGCGGCTGTAGAGTCTGAGATATGGTAAAACGAAGAACGGATTGAAATAAAAATCTTCGATTTACTGGCATAATAGAAAAATCTGTTAATTTATTGTATGTGCTTAAAGAGGAATATAAATGAAGCAGATGATTTATGAAAAAAAGAAACCGACTCCGGGCCAGCTTGTACATATCATGATCGACCGTCCAATGAACAGTTATCATCCGGAACACAAAGAGCTTTTTTATCCGGTAAATTACGGCTACATCGAAGGAATCATCGCTCCGGACGGTGAGGAACAGGACGTTTACGTTCTGGGAATCGATCACCCGGTAAAAGAATTTACAGGAAAAGTGATAGCTATCATCCACCGCCTTAATGATGTGGAAGACAAATGGGTGGCAGTTCCGGAAGATATGACCATGACAGCTCAGGAGATCAAAGAACAGGTCCGGTTTCAGGAACAGTATTTTGAGACAGAGATAGAGATGCTGGAATAACAAAAATATAAAACAGGAGCAGACATGGTACGCCATGTGACTGCTCCTGTTTTTGTACAGGATCCATATATTATATATTTCTGTTATCTGCGATGCAGATAAACTGGATGACAGAGGATGCAAGGGAGCACCGGACTGGATTCTGTGAAAACAGGAATCTATGAAGATTTGTGGATTGATTTTTCTGCTATGAAAATGAATGGATCTTATTGAAAATATTTCTTCATAATGTTATCATTGGATACGAAAAACACAGAAAAAATAAGAAAACAAAAAATTAAACGGTTGTATATGTGTCTGTAATATGACCAGAGACAGCCGGTCAGAGTGTCAGAGATCAGAATGGTGGGTGGCTGAATGTTTGATGACCAGGGCTATACAGGAGGAGAACAGAATGAAATTAACTATGCTTGGAACAGGTAACGCACTGGTAACAGAGTGCTACAATACATGTTTTGTGCTCAGCGATGAGTACGGCCATTTTCTGGTTGACGGAGGCGGCGGAAATACGGTGCTTTCCCAGCTGAAGAAGGCTGGCGTTGATCTGATGGATGTTCATGAGATCTTTGTTACACATAAGCACGTAGACCATATCATGGGGATCGTGTGGGTGATCCGCATCATTTGCCAGAACATGAAAAAAGGCACTTATCAGGGCGAGGCAAACATCTATGCTCATGATGAAGTGATCGGACTTCTGAAAGACATGGCATTTAAGCTTCTGAATAAGAAGGAGACACAGTACATCGGTGACAGACTTCATCTGATCGAGGTAAAAGACGGCGAGGAAAAAACAATTCTTAATAAGAAAGTGACCTTCTTTGATATTGGTTCCACCAAGGCGAAACAGTTCGGTTTCCAAATGATCTACGACGGCGGTAAGGTGCTTACCTGCTGCGGAGACGAGCCATACAATGAATGTGAAGAGAAATACGCAAAAGGCAGCGACTGGATGTTCCACGAAGCATTCTGTCTGTATGGACAGCGTGATATCTTCAATCCATATGAGAAGCATCACTCCACAGTTAAGGATGCCAGTGAGCTGGCTGAGAACCTTGGAGTTAAGAATCTTGTCCTGTATCACACAGAGGATAAGAATATTAAGAAACGTAAAGAGCTTTACGGAGCAGAAGGCAGAGAGTATTATCACGGAAATCTGTTTGTTCCGGATGATCTTGATGTGATCGAAATGTAATAACTGTAAAAAGAAAGACTGGAAGTATGGCATATGCTGTATTTCCGGTCTTATTATGTTTGGAAACAGAGAGGATACTAATAAATTTCATAGTACCTCTGTCAGGTAGAAAAATACTTGTATGGCAAAAAGGTATCGTTTACAATAAAGAATACACACATAGCATTGCAAGAGCATGTCAATAAGAACAGATCTGAAAATTACAGATTCGTATCCGGCAAAAATAAGATTTTACAAATTACGAGGTGACAGAACATATGCCAGCAACAGATAACATCACACTTGAAAAAAAATACAGAAAACTCCAGGAAATCCTCCGTTCCCTGGGAAGTGTAGCCGTAGCTTTTTCCGGTGGAGTGGACTCCACATTTTTACTGAAAGCTGCACAGGAAACACTTGGTGACAAAGCTATGGCCATTACCGCATGTCCATGCTCCTTCACCGACAGAGAACTGAAAGAAACGCAAGATTTCTGCCAGGAAAATCACATTTGCCAGGAGATATGCAAGATCAACGAATTCGATATCCCGGGGTTCCGTCAGAATCCGCCGGATCGCTGCTATATCTGCAAAAAAGCTATCTTTACCAGACTTTGGGAAGCTGCAAAGGCGCGCCATATGAACATGATCGTGGAAGGTTCCAACATGGATGATCTGGGCGACTACCGTCCGGGAAAAAGGGCTATCCAGGAGCTTGGGGTCCGCAGTCCGCTCCAGGAAGCAGGCCTCTATAAAGAAGAAATCCGGGAGCTGTCAAAAGACATGAATCTTCCAACCTGGAACAAGCCATCCTTTGCCTGTCTTGCTTCCAGATTTGTATACGGTGAGACCATTACCGAGGAGAAGCTTCACATGGTAGATCAGGCCGAGCAGTTTCTGATGGATCTGGGATTCCATCAGTTCCGTGTTCGCATCCACGGTACCATGGCAAGGATCGAGGTTCCGGAAGAAGAGATCCTGAAAATTGCAGATAATGAAACAAGAACAAAGATCACAGAGAAATTCCGCACATTGGGATTTTCTTACGTGACTCTGGATCTTCAGGGATTCCGTTCCGGAAGTATGAATGAAACATTGGGAAAATAAAAATATGAAAATCAAAAAAATCCCCCGGAAATACCGCGCGAGAAGTATTTCCGGGGGATTGCTGCACGAATAGAACCGGAGGCTCCGTTACTGTGTTCAAATCTCAATTTTCGGATTGAGAATATCTGTCTGGCAGGCTGTATATCTTACATATAATCCTTTAGCACATCATGATCCCGCAGTACCTTCTCAACCACAGTACCCTTCACAACATTAAGAAGTGGTTTCTTCAGTGCATTCAGCGGCCCTGGCAGCTGGATCTCCAGCGGGGATTTTCCGTCCATCAGCTTCACACTGCTGTCCAGAAGCTCACGGATATCGTAAACGCTTCCCCATACTTCCGGAACCCCACGGTCTACACCGAAAAGTCCGTATACAGCCTCCATTGCAGTACGTACGGAATATTCTGTTGTGAATACGGTATCACGAGGAGTTTCCGCGAACTGGCCCAGGAATGCAAAGTTTACACAGCCATCCGGGATAACATCCGGGCGGTCACCTTTGGTACGCGGCATGAAGAAGGCGGTGATGTACGGCATCATGGTCGGAACGCAGACAGCGCTGTTTTCTGCCATATCGTCGATCTGATCTACCGGAACACCCAGGTGGTACAGCCACTCGGCGGTAATTTCCTTACCGGTACAATCCTTCATCGGCTTCTTGATATAATCACCGGGAACATCTGTGAACAATCCGTAAACCCATACACAGACCTTCTTCGGATCCTGTTCCCTGAACTGTCCCTGACGGTTGATGGTCCAGCTTAAGAGCCATTTGGAATCCTGGCAGCTTACGATACCACCGGTAACAACCTTGCCGGTACGTGGGTCACGCTGGCAGATGTTGGTGATATAAGGGATGATACGGTCATCCAAAGTGGTGACAGTAGCGGATTCCCAGTTTGTTCTGGAAATGTCTGAGCAGAACTTTTCCGGATGTCCGAAGGAAGGATCCTGAGCTGCGATATTTTTCCACAGAGACCATACACCACTGGTACGGACCTCTGCATCACCGTTTGGTGCATGGTTCTGGTCGCCGTAGATCGTGCCCTCTGTACAGCTTCCGTTAGTGACGAAAACATAATCATTTTCTGTAAGAAGGATGCCCTGCTCCACATCTTTTACCTTGCATTCGATAGCAGTGGCGATCTTTTTGCCATCTTTAAAATTAAAGATCACGTTTGTGACCTCAGTATTAAACTGGAAGTCAACACCTGCATCCTCCAGATATTTTTTCATGGGAAGGATCAGGGATTCGTACTGGTTGTACTTGGTGAATTTCAGGGCGCTGAAATCCGGAAGACCTGCAATGTGGTGGATAAAACGCTGGAAGTAAAGCTTCATCTCCAGAGCACTGTGCCAGTTTTCAAATGCGAACATGGTCCTCCAGTACAGCCAGAAGGTGGAATCAAACACTTCATCATCAAATACATCTTCGATGGTTTTATCGTAAAGATCCTCATCCTTTGTCATAAACAGCTTCATGATCTCCATGCAGCCCTTCTGGCTCAGGTTAAATTTTCCGTCGGTATGTGCATCCTGTCCACGGTTGACGGTTGCACGGCAGAGAGAATAGTTCGGGTCGTGCTTGTTCAGCCAGTAGAATTCGTCCAGAACAGAAGCACCCGGTTTTTCAAGAGAAGGAATACTGCGGAAAAGATCCCACAGGCACTCGAAATGGTTTTCCATCTCACGACCGCCACGCATGATATAGCCTCTGGACGGATCAAAGATTCCATCGCAGGCACCGCCGGCAATATCCATGGCTTCCAGGATGTGGATATGATCACCTGGCATCTGTGCGTCTCTTACCAGGAAGCATGCAGCAGCCAGGGAAGCAAGACCGCTTCCTACAATGTAGGCATGCTTGTCGTCCACACCTTCCGGTTTTTCCGGACGGGCAAAGGCTTCGTAGTTACCGTTGGAATAATAAATCCCTTTGCTGTTTTTGTCATGCTTTCCACGCTCGGTGTTGCGGTAGTTTGCAGTAGTTTCTTTCACATGGAGGTTTTCCTCTTCGTTGATCTCTCTTGTTTTTTTCATCAGCATGGCTGCGCCGGCTCCGGCTGCCGCAAGTGCTGCAAGTCCCATGAATCCTTTTTTATCTGACATATGACATCCACCTTTCGTAAATGAGATACCTGTTTGTATCGGATTAACTGTTCTTTGTTGCTGTTGAGGCTATGATAGCCCATCCGGAAAAAAGATTCTATTTACAAAATACCGAAAGTGTTCAGTTTTTTATCATTATATCTGTTTTGATAAGTTTTTATTCTGTATGCATTTCTGCTGTTTTATTTCTGGCGGCAAAATTGCGGATGGCGTTGTCGATGCTTCCATACAGTGCGGTTGCGGTATCATCTGCGATTTCGCGATAATCTTCGCGCATGCCGTTTTTGATCCAGTCCAGCATGATCCCTACAAAGCTGTATTTATACAGATCTGCGATAAAAATTTTCTGTTCATCCGTGATGGGGATATCTTTTGATTTTTCTGTTACCACGCCCATAAGAAGATCGCAGGTAAGCTGGAACAGATAATTTTCGATCTGTTCCCGCCCCACGCAGCGGTATACATTTAAGATAAACGGCTTGTTTTCCATCACGGCATCAAAGATCTGCAGAAGCCCTTCATGCCATGTGGAAGAGGTTTTTTTGCCCTGAAGGGCAATTCTGGCATCTTCCAGACAGCACCACTCCACAAGATCATAGATATCCTTGAAATGATAGTAAAAAGTCATGCGGCTGATCCCGCAGTCCGTAGTCAGGTCATTGATGGTGATCTTATCTAAAGGTTTCTTAAGAAGTAGATGCTTCAGGGATTCTTCCAGGGCAAGCTTGGTTGCATTTGTCATGTTTTGCGGCCTCCTTTGGTAATGTTGTGGTTACTAATATAACATGAAAGTGCACAGAAAATCCATGCCAAACAGTGACTTTTCTGTGAAATTATGATAAACTGAAACCCGGAATGTTTTGTGAAACAGAATGGAGTGTATTATGAAAAAGAAATCAGCTTGCATCCTGCTGGTTTTTGCTGCCGTGATAGTACTTACTTATATGACAGGAGAATCCTATTATAGAGGAATCAGTGAAAAAGCAGGGTTGGATGAACAGGAAGAGAAAATATATAAATACCAGTACGACATGATCGTGGACAGCCCCGATTCCCAGTTCTGGCAGGCAGTATATGACAGTGCGAAGAAAAAAGCAGCTCAGAATAATGTACTGCTTGAGATCATGGGGCCGGACAGAGAAACATCCTATGATAAACTTGATTATATGAATATGAGCATTGCGGCCAAGGCGGATGGTATTATCCTGCAGTATAATGGAGAAGCCGGTCTGGAAGAAGCAATCAATACTGCAGTAAGAAACGGAATACCGGTGGTTACAGTCATGAGTGATGCGGTGCACAGCCGCCGCCAGAGCTTTGTGGGAGTCAGCGATTATCAGCTTGGCATGGCTTACGGGGAAATTGTTGCCAAATACGTGGATGAGAACACGAAGAAGATCCTGATTCTGCAGAAACGGGACATTGATGATATGAACGAAAGTCAGATATACACTCAGATCAGCAATGCGGTGAAGATGGCAGCTGGTTCTGAGGATATTGAGATCAAGGGAAGGAATCTTCTGTCAACAGGAACCTTTGAAACAGAGGAGGCAGTTACTGATATTTTTCAGCAGAAGCGGAATGTTCCGGATATCCTTGTGTGTATGGATGAGGAGACAACGGAGTGTGCAAGACAGGCAATTCTGGATTTCAACCTTGCAGGAAAAGTGAAGATCATTGGTTATTATACATCTGAGGATATTCTGGCGGCAGTTGAAAAAGGTGTTATTTCAGTTACCTGTGATGTGGACACGACCCAGCTGGGACAGTACAGTGTGGAGGCAGTTACCAGCTATATAGAAGATGGAAGAACCAATTCTTTCTACAACGTAGACATTAATTTTCTTGACAGAACAGCAGTGAAGAAGATGAGGAGGGAGGCAGTCACAGATGAAAAAGATCCGTTGGAGTGACTTTTCTCTTGTAAGCAAGATCATGATCGAGGTTGGCGTGCTGGCAGTTTTACTGTTCAGCATCAACATGCTGTTTTATGCGCGGATCAACAACTCCATGCAGGAGATGGATGATGTGTATGCCAGCAATGCCCAGATCACAGAGCTTGGGCAGGTTTTTGACGATGTGCAGGACAGTATGTACCAGTATCTGAAGGTAAAAAACTCTCAGGCACTGATGGATTATTATCAGAATGAGGCGAAATACAGGCAGGAGCTGGAGAAGTTAAATGAACGGAATATTGATGATTCCGTAAAACTTCTGGAGAAGAAGATACGTAAGATGTCAGAATCATATCTTTCCTGTACCGCAGGAACTGTAGCTGCCAAGAGAGGCAGGAATGTGGAGAAATATAAGCAGGAATATGATGAAAGTCTGGAGCTTTATAGTTATATCCAGAGTTCTATGGATGAGCTGAACAAGCAGCTTTTTAAAGAAAATTCCCAGACTTATGCAGCTCTCCGGGCGGTTATGAGATATCTGGAGATCAGTAATATGATGATCATGCTTCTGGTGGTGATCTGTGGGATGTTCCTTCTGATCATGGCAACAAGGGAGATGTTCCTGCCGCTGACTAATATGGCAGAAACTGCACAGCTGGTAGGTCAGGGGAATTTTAATGTAAAGATGCCCCCAGCAGATTCCAGGGATGAGCTTGGAACGGTAACAAGAGCCTTTAATACCATGGTGGATAATCTTGGTCTTTACATTGCCAGGACAAAGGCCAGCATGGAAAAAGAACAGCAGATGATAGAGAGGGAGCTTTTGATGGAAACACATCTCAAGGAGGCACAGCTTAAGTATCTCCAGTCTCAGATCAATCCGCATTTCCTTTTTAATTCCCTGAATGCAGGAGTACAGCTTGCAATGATGGAGGATGCAGAAAAAACCAGTATCTTTGTGGAAAAGATGGCAGATTTTTTTCGCTACAATGTAAAGAAGGGTGAGGAAGATGCCACACTGGAGGAAGAACTGGAGGCTGTGGACAATTACATTTATATTCTGAATGTACGGTTTGCCGGGGACATCCATTTTTCAAAAAAAGTGGAATGTGATGTGGAAAATGTACGTGTTCCCAGTATGATCCTGCAGCCGGTTGTGGAAAACGCAGTCAATCATGGAATCCGGAATATAGATTGGGAAGGACATATTGATCTCAGTGTGGAGAAATGGAACGACCATATTGAGATCAGTGTTCGGGATAACGGACTGGGCATGACCGGAGAACAGATACAAAGAGTACTGTCAAAAAAAGTCCACAGCAGTTCAGGCGAGGGTGATTCCACGGGAATTGGAATGAATAATGTGATCAGCCGTCTGGAACTGTATTATGAGCGGGACGGATTAATGGAAATATACAGTGAAGGTGAAGGAATGGGAACAGAGGTAGTGATCAATATTCCTCTGGAGAGGAGCGAAAAAAATGTACAGAATCCTGATTGCTGATGATGAGGGGATCATGCTGGAATCCCTGAAAAATATTATAAGTTCCAACTATGGAAATGAATGTGAGATCCATACAGCCAAGACAGGCCGTGTGGTTGTGGAGGAGGCGGAGAAATATCCGCCGGATATCTGCTTTATGGACATTCAGATGCCGGGCTTAAGTGGGATCCAGGCAATCCGGGAAATTCAGAAATTTAACAGATCTGTGGTCTTTGTGATCATTACAGCCTATGATAAATTTAATTATGCCAGGGAAGCGGTAAATCTTGGAGTTATGGAATTTCTTACCAAGCCGGTAAACAAAAAGGTGATTCTGGAAATATGCTCCAAAGCTATGGAAAAGGTAGATTCCACAAGACAGAAGCGAAGCGATGATCTCCGTATCCGTGAAAAGCTGGAGACAGTTGTACCCATGATCGAGAGCGGATATATCAATAATATTCTTCTGCAGGATGATTTTCAGACATATCAGGATAATTACAGGGAGCTTCTGGATATCCGGGAAGAATATGGATATATGATCGTGGCTGAATTCGGGGATTCTACGGAAAATGGTGTTCTTACCAATGCGGTGGGGGCCAGTGTGAAGGCAAACAAATTTTATTCCACATTCCGGGAAATCGCTCAGGGATTTTTTGAATGTCTGGTAGGACCCATTATGGGAAACCGTATTGTACTGCTTGTTCCGTACCGTAATTCTAGGGAGTCCTATGAGGAACGTGTGGAGGTTGTAACAAGAACCAGAAACATGGTACATAAGCTGGAAAGCAGGATCGACAGTAAATTTCGCTGTGGTATCGGCCGGGTGAAGGAGATGGGAAGCACCATGAAAGAATCCTTCAAGGAGGCCATGATCGCACTTCGGGAAAGCACCAGCCATGTGATACATATTGAGGATGTTCCAGCTGCACAGAAATATGACGGCGAATATCCAAGAGATCTGGAACGTCGCTATGAAAAGCGGGTGATGGATAAGGATGTGGCAGGAGCTTTAAGCTGTGCCGAGGAATTTATCAGGTGGATGGAGAAGCAGCCGGGAGTAGATCTGGAGGACATGCGCATCAAGATCCTGGAGCTTGTGATGGGAGTGGAAAAAAAGGCCTTTTTTGCAGGTACCGTGAAATATGCGATCAGCTGCCGCAGAAATTATATTCATGAGATCCAGGAATATACAGATATAGAAGGAATGAAAAAATGGTTCCTGGGCAAAACATCAGAAATCTGCAGTAACATGGAAAGTGCAAGGGAAAAAGAAGCGGTTTCTATTATCGAAAAAGCAAAGTCCTATATTCGGGACAATTACAAAAAAGATATTTCACTGGATGAGGTGTCACGGGAGGTGGATATCAGCCCTTATTATTTCAGCAAGCTTTTTAAGCAGGAGACCGGAGGAAATTTTATCGAGTATCTTACAGAAGTGCGGCTTCGGAATGCAAGAGAACTTCTCAAGGATTCAGGGCTTTCCATCAAGGAGATCTGTGCGGAATCCGGATACAGCGACCCCAATTATTTCAGCAGGATATTCAAGAAATACGAAGGCGTGACACCAAGTGAATTTAGAGAGAAGTTGAGGTAGACAATATGAGCGGGGGGAAAATGATTAGGAAGCTGTTGATCTTGCTGTGTCTGTTGACATTGATGCTGAATGGCTGCGCTTCCGAAAAAACAAAGCAGACAGCTGCACAGGAAAACGATACAGAGGAAGACAGTGGTGAAAAGAAAATTCAGATCGGTCTTACAGTGGATTCCTTTGTTATTGAGAGGTGGATTCGTGACAGGGATGTATTCGTGGCAACAGCAAGGGAGCTGGGAGCGGAAGTGAATGTTCAGGATGCGGGAGCAGATACAAAAGAGCAGATCAGCCAGATTGACTATTTTATCAAGAAGCATATGGACGTGATCGTGATCATTGCCAGAGACTGCAAAGCATTATCTGAGGCTGTGGAGCGTGCCCACAATGCAGGAATCAGGGTGATCTCCTATGACCGCATGGTAAATGATGCGGATACAGACATGTATATTTCCTTTGATAACCGGAAAGTCGGAGAGGTTATGGCACAGTCCATGATGGAAGCGATCCCTGATGGCGGAAAGATTTTTATGATCCAGGGATCTGCTTCAGATAACAATGTGGACATGGTAAAAGAGGGATTTGAAGACACTCTGAAAAACAGTGATCTGAAGGTGGTTTACGAAGCCAACTGTGAGGGCTGGGTCGCGGAGCTGGCAGCAGATTATGTGGAGGAAGCACTGGAAGAGTATCCTGATGTAAAGGGAATCATGTGCGGAAATGATGATATTGCCAGCCAGGTGATACAGATTCTTGCGGAAAACCAGCTTGCCGGACAGGTGATCGTGGTAGGCCAGGATGGTGATCTGGCTGCATGTCAGCGTATTGTGGAAGGAACCCAGTACATGACAGCATTTAAATCTATCGAAGATCTGGCACGCCAGGCAGCTGAATATGCGGTGAAGATGGCAGAAGAGGGAAAGATTTCGTCAGATGTGACAGATACCATGAACGATGGAAGCTACGATATCCCGGCGAAGGTGCTGGAACCGGTTGCCGTTACAAGGGATAATATTGATGAGGTGATCATTGACGGCGGTTTCCACAGACGAGATGAAGTATATCTCAATATAGATTACGATACAGAGTAATGCAGAACAGATTGCATACCGGCATATATGTGGCAGTGAAATTCTGCAAGTAATGTGGCAGTGTATCCATATGCGCAATAATACACAATTATGACAAAAATCAATAGCAGATTTTTGGTGCAAAAATGTCTTGCCTGATGCAGGGCATTTTTCTTTTGCAAAAAAATGTCTCTGTCCTTGCCAACTATGTCCAGACAGTCCTGTGCTATAGTAACATCATCAAAGGAAACGTGATTCCAAAAACAAATAATGAAACGGAGGATTTTACAATGAAAAGAAAAATGGTATCTGCACTTCTTTGCGCAACAATGGTAGCTGGTATGGTGGTAGTTCCGACAGCAACAGCACAGGCAGCAGACAAGAAACTGATCGGTGTTACCATGCCGACCAAGGATCTCCAGAGATGGAACCAGGATGGCGAGAACATGAAGAAAGAGCTGGAGGCAGCAGGATATGAGGTAGACCTTCAGTATGCATCCAATGATGTAAGCACACAGGTTTCCCAGCTTGAGAACCAGGTAGCAAACGGATGTGACCTTCTGGTTGTGGCATCCATCGACGGAAGCAGCCTTGGCGAGCCACTGAAACAGGCCAAAGAAAAAGGAATTCCGGTTATCTCCTATGACCGTCTTCTTATGAATTCTGATGCAGTTTCCTATTATGCAACATTTGATAACTACAAAGTAGGTCAGAAACAGGGCGAGTACCTGGTAGACGCACTGGATCTTGATAATCAGGATGGACCGTTTAACATCGAGCTGTTCACAGGAGATCCTGGTGATAACAACTGTAACTTCTTCTTCGGTGGTGCAATGGATGTTCTCCAGAAATACATCGATGACGGTAAGCTGGTAGTAAAATCCGGACAGACAGAGTTCGAGCAGGTTGCTACCGCAAACTGGGATAGTGCAAAAGCACAGGACAGAATGGATACCATCATCGCAGGTAACTACTCTGACGGAACAAACCTTGACGCAGTTCTCTGCTCCAACGATTCCACAGCCCTTGGTGTTGAGAATGCACTGGCAGCTTCCTACACAGGAGAATATCCGATCATCACCGGTCAGGACTGTGATACACCGAACGTTAAGAACCTTGTAGCAGGAAAACAGGCAATGTCCGTATTTAAAGATACAAGAGCTCTTGCATCTGCAGTAGTAAAAATGGTTGACTCCATCATGAAAGGTGAGGAGCCGGAAGTGAACGATACAAAATCCTATGATAACGGAACAGGTGTCATCCCGACATACCTTTGCGATCCGGTTGTTGTTACAACAGATAACTACAAAGAAATCCTGATCGATTCCGGATACTACACAGAGGATCAGATCAAATAATCATAATTTTTAAGAAAGAAATTTATCACATGCAGGCGGGGAATATAACCGCCTGCATGAACAGTGGAAAGGGAGGGAAATTAAGTTGGCTAAGATACTTCTGGAAATGAAAAATATCACCAAAACTTTCCCAGGTGTAAAGGCACTGGACAACGTTAATCTCCAGGTTGAGGAAGGCGAGATCCACGCACTGGTAGGTGAGAACGGTGCCGGTAAATCTACATTGATGAATGTATTAAGTGGTATATATCCGTACGGCTCGTATGAAGGAAATATTATTTACGATGGTGAGATCTGTAAATTTAACACCATCAAAGACAGTGAACATAAAGGAATTGTGATCATCCACCAGGAACTGGCACTGATCCCGTATATGACCATCGGTGAAAACATGTACCTGGGCAATGAAAGAGGCAGGAGCTTTTCCATCAACTGGAATGAAACTTATGGGGAAGCAGATAAATATTTGAAAATAGTGGGACTGGAGGAATCCTCCAGAACTTTGATCAAGGATATTGGTGTAGGTAAACAGCAGCTGGTTGAGATTGCAAAGGCACTTGCAAAGAATGCAAAGCTGCTCATTCTGGATGAACCTACCGCATCACTGAATGAAGATGACTCCAAAGCTCTTCTGGATCTTCTTCTGAAATTCAAGAAGCAGGGAATGACCTCTATCATCATTTCCCATAAATTAAATGAGATTTCCTATGTGGCAGATAAGATCACAGTTATCCGAGATGGATCTACCATTGAAACACTGGATAAAAAGAAAGACGATTTTTCTGAGCAGAGGATCATTCAGGGAATGGTTGGACGTGAGATGACAGACCGGTTCCCGAAACGTCCAAATGTAAAGATCGGCGATGTTTCCATGGAAGTTAAGAACTGGAATGTTTACCATCCTCTGTATACAGAACGTAAGGTGGTAAATAACGTATCCTTTAAAGTACATAAAGGAGAGGTTGTCGGTATTTCAGGACTGATGGGAGCAGGACGTACAGAATTGGCCATGAGTATTTTTGGCAAGAGCTATGGAACTAAGATTTCCGGCCAGGTGTTCATGAATGGAAAAGAAGTGAAGCTGAATACAGTTCAGGAGGCCATCGACAACAAGCTTGCTTATGTTACAGAGGATCGAAAAGGAAACGGGCTGATCCTTTCCAAGTCCATAAAGATGAACACTACGCTTGCAAACATGTCTGGTATCAGTAATGGAAAAGTGATCGATACGGATAAAGAATACGCAGTTGCTGAGGAATACAGGAAGAAACTGAAAACCAAGTGTCCGACAGTTGAGCAGAATGTCGGAAACCTGAGCGGTGGTAATCAGCAGAAGGTCCTTCTTGCAAAATGGATGTTTGCAGAGCCGGATATTCTGATCTTGGATGAACCTACAAGAGGTATTGACGTAGGAGCCAAATATGAAATCTACTGTATCATCAATGACCTGGTCGCAGCAGGAAAATCTGTGATCATGATCTCTTCTGAGCTTCCGGAAGTGCTTGGAATGTCAGACAGAATCTATATCATGAACGAGGGCAGATTCGTAGGAGAGGTAAGTGGTGAGGAAGCTACATCTGAGCTGATCATGTCCAGGATCGTGAAGTCAGGTAAAGGAGAGTAAGAAGATGGAGAAAAAGATTAGTTTTTCAGAAATATTAAAAAAATATACCATGGTCATTGTTCTGGTATTTGTTGTGATCATGTTTTCTGTGAACACAAAGGGCGTTATGCTTCTTCCGCAGAATGTAAATAACCTGGTAGCCCAGAATGCATATGTATTTATTCTTGCAACCGGTATGCTGTTCTGTATTTTAACAGGTGGTAACATCGATCTGTCAGTTGGTTCTGTTGTATGCTTTGTTGCTGCTGTCGGTGGTAAGATGATGGTTCTCAACAGTATGAACCCGTATCTCACTATGATCGTGATGCTTCTTGTGGGTATTGCCATTGGTGCATGGCAGGGATTCTGGATCGCTTATGTACGAATTCCTCCATTTATTGTTACTCTGGCAGGTATGCTTGCTTTTCGTGGCCTTTCCAACGTAGTTCTGGAAGGACAGACCCTGGCCCCGATGCCGGATGCTTATCTGGCTCTGTTCAATAACTATATTCCGGACTTCCTTGGTGGAGGTGAAGGATTTAACAGAACATGTTTCGTAGTTGGCATTATTGTCTGCATCGTCTATGTTGCACTTGTTATGAAAAACCGTGCAGACCGTGCAAAAAAAGGCTACAGTGTTGAGTCTTTCGGTGGTGTTGCAGTGAAGATGGTTCTGATCTGTGTAGTTGTTCTTGCATTCATGTTCAGACTTGCTCAGTACAAAGGTATCCCGAATTCTCTTCTCTGGGTTGCAGTGATCATCGCGATCTATACATACATTGCTTCCAAGACTACAACAGGCCGTTATTTCTACGCAGTTGGTGGTAATGAGAAGGCAACAAAGCTTTCCGGTATTGATACGAACAAAGTTTATTTCCTTGCTTACTTGAACATGGGTCTTCTGGCTGCTATCGCAGGTATGGTGACAATGGCCAGATTGAATTCTTCCAACCCGCAGGCTGGTACAAACTTTGAGATGGATGCGATCGGTGCTTGTTTTATTGGTGGTGCTTCTGCTTATGGTGGTACCGGTACAGTTCCTGGTGTTATCAT